>JAFGWA010000080.1 GCA_016937715.1 Candidatus Goldiibacteriota bacterium | reverse complement strand
CGGAAAGCCGGAGGCTTAGAGACTTAGATGGTTGGAGGCTTAGAAGCTTAGAGGCTTGGATGCTTGGAGGCTTGGATGCTTGGTAAAAGCGAGGGACGGAGGGACGGAAGGACGGAAGAAATTCAATACCTTGGTAGACGCGGGTCTTTAGCCCTCGTTGTTTAATATCTTACCCTGTTCTTGTAGGGGACGTGCTCCCGCGCGTCCCGTGTATTTATTTTTATCCTTACAAATAAACATATATACAAAATCTAAACAACGCGCCCTAAAGGGACGCGGCTACCAGTTCTAAACCAAGCCTCCAAGCATCCAAGCCTCTAAGCATCCAAGTATCAAACCCAAATAATCTTAATCTCTTTCTCCACCTGTTTAAATTCCTTATCCCCTGTCACGACCGGGGCTTTGTGTATCATTGCCAGGGCGGCCGCAAAACAGTCCGCGTAGGACATTTTGTTTTCCGCTTTTATGCTGCCCGCAAGTACGGCAAGGTCACGCCCCGCATCTTGAATATGTACAGGTATGGAATCAATCATATCCAGCGCTTTTAGGGCCGTTTTGGCGCCTGCTTTTTTTGTCACGGCGTAGAAAAATTCCCCGCAGTTAACAGAGGACATCATAAGAACATTGCCTTTTTTAACCGCATCTTTCATTATACGTTCAACTTTATCCGCGCCTTTTTCATTAAAGAAAAACGCCATTACCGCGTAAGTATCCAATACTATTTTTTCCATTTTTTATCCATTTGCGCGTATTCCGCCGCCCTTTCGCGTAATAAATACCCGGTCATGGACTCATCTGATTTTAAAGCGCCTCTCATCTTTGAAATATTGTCAGCATCTGCCGCGGACATGAATATTCCGTTATCCTCCTCTTTTACAAGCAGTTTAGTACCCTTCTTAATATTAAGTTTTTTTCTAAGCCCCGCAGGTATGACAATCTGCCCTTTCTGTGTTACGGTAATTGTGTACATATTCACCTCCATAAATCAATCTTACATTATCAGCAAAAGTAAGTCAAATAGTAAAAACGGCTTACTTATAAAGCAGAGGGTTGGAGGGTTGGAGGGTTGGTAAAAGCGAGGGACGGAGGGATATCGAGATTCGAAATTCGAGATTCGAAAATTTGATAACACACATACCAATCCCATAAACTTTTATCCCATAGATAAAGACGGCAGCTCGGAGGGCCGGAGGAACTGGTAGGCGCGTCCCTTTAAGGCGCGTCTTTTTAAGATATACTATTAACCACGTTCTTTCATTTTGCCGTTTATAAAAACGCGCACCCTGAAAGCTGCAGCTACCACAACAAATACTAATTCATCACAAACAAACCTTTACACAAAACCCAGACGTAACGTGTTGCATCTCTACAATATAAAATTTCTCTTGCCCTGTTCTTGTAGGGGGCGTGCTCCCGCGCGTCCCGTGTATTTGATTTTATGTTCATATAGAAACGATCTTGTCCTCTACCGTAGAGGCGAAATACATTACGCCTTGGTTTTAAGAGCGAGACGCAACGTGTTGCATCTCTACATTATAAAACCTGTTTTGCCTTCTATTGTAGAGGCGAAATACATTACGCCTTGTTTTAAGAGCGAGACGCAACATGTTGCGTCTCTACATTAAATACATAAACACATAACAAAAAACATATAATCACCCGCTAAAAAACGTGGTATATTGTAACAAATAATATTTCAGGAGGCGTTTATGAAAAGAATAGCCTTAATAATAGCATCAGCAATAATGCTTGTTTCCTGCGCGGCCAATAAAGGCATAACCGTAAGGGACGACCGCGGCAATTTCACCGTGCCTCTTACCAAACCTTCTTACAGTTATACCGTTTCCGGATCCGACAAGGTTTACACGCAGTCTTCATGCGGCGATAAAAGCATAGCCCCCGACAACAAGCCCGTGGTTTACGCGTCCCCTGTTCAGGACATAATAATAGACGGGATAAAAAACGAAATCTTTTCCACCGAACCCGTCACAATTACAGGCAAAAACGGCAATTTTGTCATATATTTCGGCACGGGAAACGGCGGGCTTTATGTGTTCGCGGATATTGCGGATAAAACACCCGGCATGAATAACAATACAGGCAAAAATATTAAAAACGGCGACGCACTTGAAATTATATTTTCCACCGCCCTGCCCGAACCCAACCGCACCATATTGGGCGTGCACGACCACAGGGTTGCCATTAAGGCTTCGGAAAATCCCGAAGGTTACAGCTATACCCTTGACGCGCCGCTTGACCGGGGCAAATACTTCTATAAAAAAAATAAAAGCGGTTATACCCTTGAAGCGGTCATCCCGTGGCACAACTTTAAAGTAGGATGCCTTTGCGGAATAAAAAACAGAAACCTTTCTTTTGACATAGCGGTAATAGACGCTGATAAGAATTCCCTTCCGGTAAAAATATACCCGTGGTCAAAGAAAGACGATTACAGGGTAAACCCGTCAAGATGGGGATATGTGTTTATAAGGCTGTAAGAATAGATACTTAGAGGCTTGGACGCTTGGATGCTTGGATGCTTGGATGCTTGGCAAAACCGAGGGACAGAGGGACGGAAGTAAAGGTAAAAACAAATCAACTGCCGCGCCCTGAAAGGACGCGCCTACCACTGCAAATACCAATCAATCACAAAACAAAATAAAACAAATATCGAAATTCGAGATTCGAAAATTAGATTAACACCTTTCAGGGGTTGGGTGTGTTTTTTCAGTGTGTGCCGCCCTAACCTGCTACGTTTGCGGCAGGGGCGGTTTAATGCAGCGCCGGCATACACGTATGTGCGGAGAGACCACGTTCGCCAATGACGTTAATACACCAGTGATTTCAAGTTTGTCTGGATACAAGAATACCAATTTGCGGCATGCGCTGAAAAAATATACCCAAGCCCTGGAATACAGAGGGACGGAGGGATATCGAGATTCGAAATTCGAAATTCGAAAATTTGACAACACCCACACCAATCTTATAGATAAAAGCTGAAGGTCGGAAGAACCGGTAGCCGCGTCCCTTTAGGGCGCGGCTTTTTAAATTATATTATACCCGTACTTTTATATTTTGCCGTTTATAAAACAACGCACCCTAAAGGGTGCGGCTACCAAAACTAAACCAAGCATCTAAGCATCCAAGCATCAAAGCCTCCAAATGCTTACCGCAGTAATTTTTCGGCTTCTTTTAAAACATCCGATACTTTTATTTTTTTAAGGCAGTCATAGTGGCCGTATCTGCACTGCTTTTCAAAACACGGCGAGCAGGAAATATCCGAAGATATTACGCGTGATTTTTCAGATAACGGCCCTGTCCACTGATATGATGTAGAGCCGAATATTGCCAGAAGAGGCACGTTCAAACCGTCGGCTATGTGCATTAAACCGCTGTCATTTCCCGCGAAAAACGCCGCATTTTTTATAACAGCCGTCATTTCAGCAAGGCCTGTTTTGCCCCTTAAATCAATTACCCTTTTCTCTTTAACCGGAAAGTCAAACTGCCTGTCTGATGCCGTACCAGCAAGCACTATTTTCATTCCACTGTGCCTTTTTAAAAGCGCGCCTGCCAGATCCGCCCACCTTTCCAGCGGCCACATCTTAGCCGGCCCGTACATCACAAACGGCGCAAGCACACAGTATTTTGCACCTTTTAATATTCCGAATTTATGAAGCGCGGCCTTTTCCTCCGCTGTATCCGTAAACAATTCCTGCCGGGCTGCTGAAAAATCAAAAGAAGGCGACAGCAGGTACAATATCCCTTTAAATTCGTCTGTTATGTGTTTTGCAGCGTGTTTCTTATCGCGCTTATACCTTAAATTTAGAAACAGCCCGTCTTCGGCAAAGCCCGCCCTTTTCTTAATTGCCGCCCTTTTAAGCATAAGCCCCGATGACATCGAAGGCGTAAATGTGGCGGCGCAGTTAAGGTTCTCTTTTTTTACCGCCTTTACCGCGGCATTTACCGACACGGAATCATTTTTATCAAACACTATAAGTTTATCTATATCCGGATTATTTTCAAAGACAGGCGCGGCGGCTTTATCCGACGCCACCACAAGTTTTTTAAACAGCATTTTAGCGGGCTTAATCATTGCCGTAAACATTACCGCGTCGCCTATCCAGTTGGGCGCCCTTAATAATATTCCTTCTCCATTGCCCTTCTTGCGTGCTTCCCACATCTTTGAAAACTTCACAAATTCGGAAAAACCGCTGTACACGCAGAGAATAAACCCCTGCACCCCGTCCGCAAGACCCGCTTTTAAAAAATACATCCTGAAAAACTTTATAAAGGGCGAAAATAACATCCTTAATAACAGGAATTTTTTCTGTTTTGCCTCTGCCTGAAGCGTGGTATAGGTATTAAGTTTTGAAAAATACGAAACACTGTCCGGATATGAATAATGATAAAGCGGGGCGCCTATCCTGCCGGGAGCCCCGTTTAATTTTATGCTTTCGTGGATTGTTTTTCCGTCATAACTGCCGGCTTTCTTTTTA
This sequence comes from Candidatus Goldiibacteriota bacterium, assembly GCA_016937715.1. Classification (NCBI taxonomy): domain Bacteria; phylum Candidatus Goldiibacteriota; species Candidatus Goldiibacteriota bacterium. Next base: position 15,089 of record JAFGWA010000080.1, on the reverse strand, counting down.
AACAGCCTTAGCTGATAATCTTTACCCCAGCCGCAGTGCTTAATCCGCCTGCCAAGGAAAAAAGTATCCCTTTTTATCATGTAACCCGGTACAACTGTATTTTTAATTTTACTTTTTATCTCTTTTGCCAGCGCCGGCGATACTTCTTCGTCGGCGTCAATTACAAACACCCATTCATACTTTGATTTTGAAAGGCAGAATTGTTTGATGTCCGAAAAACCTGAAAATTCTTTTTTATAGACGCGAGAAGTGTATTTGCGGGCGATTTTTTCCGTTTTATCATCTGTCCTGGAATCAAGCGTTACAATAATTTCATCCGCAAAAGAAAGGCTTTTTAAACAGCGCTCGATATTTTTTTCCTCATTAAGCGCCGTTATGTTGGCGGAAATTTTCATGCTACTCCGGATGGTGATGCGCGGAAATATGGGCCCTTATGCTTTCCAGCACTTTGCTTACAGGGACAGAATCAACCGCGCCGTCAAGGGTGGATAACACTTCATGCCCTGTGCCCGAGGGTTTATTATTTTCCGGATCCCCGTTGCCCCATATCGCGATTACATTTGTAAATGGCGCGGCAAGGTGCATGTAATCGGTCTCGTTCGTCACAAAACACGAAAGATACCTTGAAACCGCGGCAATTTTCATATAATCATAAGTTTCGGCATCCACGCATTTATTCTTTGTTATATGCATGAACTCCTTAAACATTCCCGATTCTTCTTTATGATGAAACGCGATAACCGTGCAGTTTTCCTGTTCCGTTAAAATCGATACCACCTGTGAAAACTTATTAAAGGACCACCTTTTGTTGCGGTCATGGCAGGTGGGATGAATGCCGATTATCGGCCTTTCGCAGTTGATATTTTTTTCCTGAATAAACCGCGCGGCAAACTGTTTGTCTTCCTGAGAAATTCTTAACCGCGGATTAAAATCATACGAATTGGCGCCGATGTAACGAACAAGGCTCATGTATTTAATTATTTTATGCTGAAGCTGCCCTATAGTCCTTAAAGAAAGGTTATAAACCGAATTAAACAGCTTGTCCGGTTTTTTTGGCTCTGTGGTAAGTTTCGCTTTTGCCGTTATTATCAGCCCAAAAAGAATTTTATAAAAGAACGCGTCTTCAAAACATATAAACAGGTCGTATTTTTCCCTGCACACTTCATACATGGATTTTATAATATCTTTTAATCCGGTGGGTTTTACAAGGCTTACAGCCGGGCAGGCGTAAGCTATTTTTTTCGCCCCGTCAGTTGTAATTATGGTAATTTCACCTTCGGGAGCAAGGGCTTCTTTCAGGGCGTTAAGCGCCGGGGTGGCAAGTATAAAGTCTTCCGTATGGCGCGGCGCAAGTATAATAACCCTTTTCATTTCTTTCAGGTTAATCTGCTTCGGGTTAATTATTTTCATTTTCTCTTTGGCTTTTTTATAGTCAAAAGCTTTTGACATCAAATACCGCCGTTTTTTCCCCGGATGAAAGCAGAAATCTTTGCAGATGCCTCTTCCGCGGTTATTTTCTTCATGCATTCAAACGTGCCTGCAGGGCATTTATTTCCGCCATGAAGGCTGCAAGGCCTGCACGCAAGGCCTCTTTGAAATATTGAAAACACAGGTACGGTAATAAAACCGAATTCGCTTACGGTGGGTCCTAAAAAAATAAAAGCCGGAATGCCGTTCATTGCCGCGGCGTGCGCGGCAACAGTGTCATTGCCTATAAAAAGATCCGCTTTTCCCGTTTCCCTTACCATCTGAACAAGCGAAGTTTTCCCTATTAAGTTCTTTATCTTCCTGCCTTTAATATATAGTATCGGGTCATTTTTTGCAACCTCGTCTTTTACCCCTGTGACGGTTATAGAGCTTATTCTGCCGTCCCCGGCAAGCAGCCTGACAAGGGCGCCGTAATACGGCCACCTTTTCAGCGGCCATCTGGCTCCGGTATGTATAAGCACCTTTATTTTATCCTTTTTCTTCAGGCGGGGCGCCGAAAAAGCCCCGTTTAAATATTTATCCGGTATGACCCCTTTAAGCGCGTTTAAATACCTGCGCGCAACCGGTATGTTACCGCCAAAATAAAGTTTAAAAAGGACAAAAATCCTTCTTGCAATAATATCTTTAGAGTATGTTCTCTTTATATCAGCTTTAAGCGCCGATGAAATCGCCCTTGATTTGGGATTATTCTGAATATCTATTACGGCGCCATACTTTATTTTATTAAGTTCTTTAATCAGCGCGCCAAGCCCGCCCTTTTGAAGCCCGAAAATCTTATCCGCGCCAAGCTGTCCGGCTAAATCCGCAAACTGCACTTTTACCGCCATGTGCACTTCACAGCCCGCGTTTTTTAAAGCCTTAACGGTTTTGTGCGCGGCAAGAATGTCGCCCGCGGAACTTAAACGGATAAGCAGCACTTTCATCCTATTTTCAGCCTTTTTTCAAGTTCTTTTGAATTTTTAATAAGCATCCCTATTTTAAGCGCGTAAAGCCTTTTATCGGTTATAAACTTTCTGTTTATTTTCACTTCATCCTTTTCCGTTGTAATTAAATACTGCGTGCCTGTCCTTTCAAGCAGCCCCATAAGGCCGCGCAGTTCTTTTTTTGTAAACCGGTGATGGTCCCTGAACCTGATGCTTAACATAACATCCGCTCCAAGCGCCTTAACGGTCTTTTCAAAACCTTCGGGATTGCCAAGGCTGGAAAACAGCACCACTTTCTTCCCCGCTATAAAACTAAGCGCTTCTTTTTCCGCGTTGATTACATTATAGAAATATTTCGGATTATGCTCGGCTTCAAATATCTTTATATTTCTGTTTAAGGATGATATTTTTTCGCTTAACTTTACAATTTTACCGTAATCGCCCGCAAGGTTGACATTTGTTATCACAACGGTGTCCGCGTATTTTAAGTTTTTAAACGGCTCCCTTAGGATGCCGGCCGGGAAAAGATGCCCGTTGCCCGCGGGGTCAAGCGCGTTTACAAGCACCACATTGTGCGGTTTTTCCATCAAATCCCTTTTCTGAAACCCGTCATCAAGCATTATAAAATCCGGATTAAACCGCGCGATTCCGAAATCAATCCCTTTTAACTTATTTTCGCTTACCATTACTTTGGCGCCGGGTATGTCCCTGGCTATCATATAAGCTTCGTCGCCCGCGTGAAGGCTGTTTAACAGAATCTTTTCGCCGTCAGAAACAAGTTCTGTGTTTTTATTTTTTCTGCGCTTGTACCCCTTTTCCACGACAAGGAGCGACTTTCCGTTTTTGATTATCTTTTTTCCTATCTCTTCCGTAAAAGGCGTCTTTCCTGTGCCCCCCACAGTAATGTTGCCCACGGAAATAACCCTTCTGCCGTACTGTTTTTTCTGAGTAATTCCCGATGAGGTTATCAGGCTTTTTATTAAAAGGCCCAGATAGTACAGCAAAGAAAGAAACAAAAGAAATACAAAGAATAAAAACTGCGCCGGTGTTTTTTTCCCTTTGGATACCGCTTTGGCCCAGAAAGTGTCAATTGCCATTTTTTTCCGCCTTCTTATTCATATTTTCAATCAGTATTTCATTTATGATTAACGCCGTTGCCGCAGCTGTGCCTTTATAAGCTTCAATGGCTTCCCTGCCTTTTTTTCCCATTTCTAAAGCCGCATCCGGATTGTCATAAAGAAAATTAAGTTTTTCCGCAAGCTGATCGGGCGAATCATCAATCATAAACGCCCCGCCCGCCTTTACAAAACGCTGCGATGTATCTTCAAAATTAAACATGTTTCTGCCCATAATAACAGGCAGGCTGTTTAAGGCCGCTTCCATGGGATTATGGCCGCCAAAAGGCTTAAAACCGCCGCCTATTACCGCGTAATCGCCTGATTTATAGATATACTGCAGTTCGCCTATTGTGTTTACCACAATGGCGTCATAAAATAAAACCGCTTTATTGTTCTGAACTTCCGTCCAGCGCACATGTGTCATATTTTCCGCGTCAAGTATCTGTTCCACGGATTCCACCCTTTCAAGATGCCTTGGCGCGATAATAAGGCAGGCTTTTCCCATAAGTGATTTTTTAAACCCTTTAATTACGGTGTATTCCTCGCCTTTTCTTATGCTTCCCGCCACAACTATTTTTCTTTTTTCACTTTTCAAAACAGCTGTCTTGCTTTCTGTCTCTGTTCCGCCGTCCGCGCTGTATTTAGTGTTTCTTATCATTATCATCTTATCCCGCTTTACGCCCATCATACGCAGGCGCACCACCATTTTTTCGCTCTGCATCATAAGCACGGTGAACTTTTCTATGACAGCGCTGAAAAACTTCTTAAAAAGCCTGTATAACTTATAGCTTTTCCGCGATATCCTACCGTTAATAAGCGCCGAAGGTATTTTCATTGCCTGCAGCCGGTCCATCAGGTTAGGCCACAGCTCTGTTTCCACCACCACCGCCATCTTTGGATTTATCTTTTTTATAAAAGGGCCTATTATAAAATTAAGGTCAAGCGGAAGCAGGCATACATACAAAGCCCTGCCTTTCATTATTTCCCTCATCTTATTTCTGCCGTTTATGCTGGTCGCCGTTATAACAACATGCGCCGAATTATTGATATTAAGAAATTCATTAATAACAGGGATAAGCGCCTGGGTTTCCCCTACTGACGCGGCGTGAAACCATATTATATTTTTACCCTTCATTTCATACAGTGCCTGCTTATCAATAATGCCAAGCCGCTGTAAAAAACCGCGCCTGAATTTTCTGCCGAACAGCAGGATAAGCGGCAGCACCGGCAGAATTATTAAAACCAGCAGGTTTAAAACAAGGTTATATATAAACATCATTTCAGCAGCCCCAATATTGCCGCGGCTGTTTTATCCGACGGATTGTGGCTTGTGTCAAGGCTGCCCACCGCTTTTTTCAGAGACATTTTTATCCTTGAACTGTATTTTTTATCGGTGATTATTTTTATAATTTCATCCGCGACCGGCGCCGGTTTAAAGTTGTGCTGCAGAAATTCCCTTACAAGTTCTTTTTCCGCGATTATATTCGGAAGCGCCGCGTACTTTGCCGTAAGCATGGGCTTAATCATCATGAACGTCAGAGAATTTACCCTGTAAACCACAGCCATAGGAATGCCCATCATTGCAAGTTCAAGCGTGGTGGTTCCGGATTTGGCAATAGCCGCGTCAAGGGCCGCCCTTGCCGCGTAATCTTTGCCGCCTTTATATTCAAATACAAGGCCCTTATAACCGGAAAGCCTGCCCTGAATGAATTCCCTGTCTGCTTCTGACGCCAGAAAAACAGTAAACTTAACTCTCTTAACCTTTTGCTCCGTTAAGCTGCACGCTTCAAGAATGGGCCCTATGAACTGTTTAATTTCATTTTCCCTGCTGCCCGGAAATATGCCTACGTTATATACTTTGCCTGATTTATTTTTGGTTTTTTTAACCGCGGGTATCATCTCTTTTAACGGATGGCCGAAGTACCTGACATTAATTCCTTCTTTGGCAAATATCTTCTCTTCAAAAGGATAAACCACCACACAAAGGTCGGTGTACTTTTTAATTTTGAATATCCTTTTATATTTCCACACCCATACCTGCGGCGTGATGTAATAAACTATTTTTTTTACGCCAAGCGCCTTGGCATCTTTAATAAGTTTAAGATGAAACCCCGGATAATCTATTACCACAAGCACGTCAGGCTTTTCTGATTTTATTATTTCAAGCGCCGTGTTGTAAACGCCTAATATGGCGCCAATTTTTTTTACCACTTCAATAAAACCGACCAGCGCAAATTTTGTCAGTTCAATTTTTACATCCACGCCGGCTGACGCCATTGCCCTGCCGCCAAAACCGATTATATCCACGCCGCGGTTTTTCTTTTTAAGCGCGCGCGCCAGAAGCGCGCCGTAATTATCGCCGGATGCTTCACCGGCGGAGATTAATATTTTCAACCTTACACCTTCATTTTACGCGACTTTTTGGCGATCTGATTTTCTATTTCAAGCACAACTTTTAAAGCTTCAAAAGCTTCCAGCGCTGTTACCGCCGTCTTGGCGCCGGTCTTAACGGAATTGATAAACGACTTTAACTCTTTGGCCAGATTTTCTTCGTCATTTTCCAGCGGATAAGATTCAAGAAAAGTCATGTCTGACCACGAAATCTGCCTGTCCGCGGGAAGGTTTTCCGCCACTTTATACATTTTTATGCTCTGCCTTACATAATCAATTGACATATAGGCGTTATTTTCAAATACCCTTATCTTTCTTAACCTTCTGGGGCTTACCCTGCTGGCGGTGACATTTGCCACGGCCCCGTTTGCAAATTCAAGCCTTACGCTTGCCATGTCCGTGCTTTTTGAAAGCACCGGCACGCCTACCGCGTCAATTTTTTTCACTTTGGAATTTACAAGTTTCAGTATTATGTCTATATCGTGAATCATAAGGTCCAGTACCACGCTTACGTCAAGGCTTCTTGCGGTAAAAGGGCCAAGGCGGCTTGCCTCTATAAGGATGGGCACTTTTTTCATTTCCTGCATCTTTTTTATCGCGTCATTAAACCTTTCTATATGCCCCACCTGAAACACAAGTTTTTTATGTTTTTTATGTAATAATAAAAGCGCCTGCGCTTCCTTTAAAGTGGCGGTCATGGGTTTTTCAAGAAGCACATTTATTCCGTTTTCAAGGAAGAATTTTGCCACTTTATAATGAAAAGTGGTCGGGACCACAACGCTTACCGCGTCCACCTTATCAAGTATCTTTGTGTAATCGGTAAAAAACTCCGCGCCGTATTTGTCCGCAATTTCCTTTGCCTTTTCATTAACATCCGCGATACAGGTAAGTTTTACACCCGGTATTGCCGCGTAATTTCTTGCGTGATGCTGCCCAAGGCTGCCGGCGCCTATCACGCCCACTCTGATTATATTTTCCATTATTAAGCCTCCTGAATACTTTTTTTGTACCTATCCATCGTCCGTTTGGTGCACTTAACTTTTAACTTTAAAGTTTCATCCGTATTTACCCTTGAAAGCACCACCGCTTCATCATAAAATATCGCGGCAAGCCCCGCCGCTTTATGAGGGATATCAACTTCGGCGGTTATATAATCCTGCGACACAAGTTTTTCTATTTCAAACAATAACCTGTCAATGCCCTCGCCTGTTTTCGCGGAAATATAAATATCCGCCGAACGCGACGTGATAAACTTTCTGCGTTCGCCGTCCAGCAGGTCGCATTTATTCCACACTTCAATTATTTTTTTCCCATCAAACGCGCCTATTTCACGCAGGATGGAATTAACCGTCTCTTTGTGTTTTACGGCGTCCGCGTCGCCGGCATCAATGATATGAAGAATTATGTCCGCGTCCCGCACTTCTTCCAGCGTGGCCCGAAAAGCGGATACAAGCTGAGTGGGAAGGTTCTTAATAAAGCCCACAGTGTCGCTGAAAAGCACCCTGTAGCCCGCAGGAAGCCTGAATTGTTTAACTTTGGGGTCAAGCGTGGCAAACAGTTTGTCTTCGCTTAATTTGCCCGCGTTTGTCATGCTGTTTAAGAACATAGTCTTGCCAGCGTTTGTATAACCCACCAGGGCTATCTGCGGTACAGGCACGCTTTTGCGCCTTTCCCGCTGCCTTTCCCTGCTGTCTTTTACCCCTTCAAGGCTTTCTTTAATCTTCTGAATTCTGCCCCTTATTTTTCTGATATCTGTTTCAAGTTTTGTTTCGCCGGGGCCTTTGGTTCCTATTCCGCCGCCAAGCCTTGACATAGAAACCCCGTGCCCTGTAAGCCTTGGCAAAAGGTAGTTAAGCTGCGCGAATTCCACCTGCAGTTTGCCTTCGCTTGTCTGCGCCCTTGCGGCAAAAATATCCAGAATTAACTGGGTTCTGTCTATCACCCTTTTTTCCGTAATCTTTTCAAGGTTCCTTACCTGCACGGGTTTTAACTGCCCGTCAAACACAATAAGGTCAACCGTATCTTTGTATTTTAAAGCAATCTCTTCCGCTTTGCCGCCGCCAATATAAAACGCCGGCGATATCGCCTGCCGCTTTACCGTTACGGTATCAACAACAACGCCGTCCGCGGCGCTTATAAGGCCTTTCATCTCTTCAATATCCGAATCTATAGCTGAAAACTGCTGCGGTTCAACAGTTTTAACCAGAAGTACGCGCTCTTTATCCGCGCGGTTTACCGCCATAGGCGGAGCCGTACGCTTTTGTTTTGCTTCAGAAACAGCGATTTTATATTACCTCCATAAAATTATTTAATTATACTATATTAAAGGGTTTAAAATACAGTATTTTTAAGGGCATAAGGGTTATTTTAAAAGCTATTTAAGATTCTGCAGGACAGAAGCGGCTGTGGCGTTTTTTGGGTCAATAGACAGCGCTTTTTGCGCGTATTCCCTTGCCTTTAATTTATCATTTTTAGCGATATAAATAAAAGCTATATTGGAATACGCCACGGATGATGAAGGGTTAAAACGTATCGCGTCACGCCAGGCGGTTTCCGCCTGTTCCATTTTCCCCGACTGGTAATAGGCAAGCCCAAGGTTAATATACGCGCCGTCAGCTTCATAGAAAAACAGCCCGTTTTCATAAAACGAAGCTGCCGCGGGATTATACCCCGCCTGCCTTAAACCGTCGGCAAGGGCAAAATAAGCATTGGCATAATTCTGATATACAAGCCTTCTGGTAAATTCATCAACCTTTAAAGGTTTATCCGTTATCCCCCTGAAAGAATACATTTTAATGACATTATCGCTTATCACTTTATTTCTATCTTCAAAAAGTATTTTTTCGGTAACACCGCGCGGTTCCGGCCTTAACCCGCTTACCCATTGCTGCGTGAAAACATTGGTGTAATACACTCCCATTGCCGAATTAAGATTTGCCGCGGCCGTTATATCCGCGGCCATATCGCCGGATGGTTCCGGAACATTTACCCTTCCCGGATAATTCAGTTTAAGCTGCTTTCTGTACCACTTATACTGAAAAACCACCGGAATAACCGGCACATAATCGCTTTTGTCCACCAGCGTGGAATAAACAGCGGCGCCTATATTCATATCGCCTTCGCAGAACAGGACAGCGCCTGGGTTTAAAGTTTTTTCAAGGTTTTTTGAATAGTCATAACCCACAAAGTACCTTTGGTAGTCAGGCCTGTTAATTACAGCCGGTACGGTTATAATAAGCGCCGTAAGCAGGACGATTATCCGGATGTTTTTTACCCTTTTAAACACCCATAATATAAAAAATCCGCCAAGCATGGCCGAAAACATATTTGCCGATACCAGATAAGTTTTTATAAGCCATTCTGTTTTTGCCGGCGGGGTCGCCACGCTTATCACGCTTGCCAGCAGAAAAAACCAGGCAAAAAACAGAAAACCGGTTTCTTTTTTATACCTTTTAAAGTATAAAAACACCGCGGGCAGAAATATCCACCCCGTTAAAAACGGAAGTTCTTTAAATGAATAGTTGGCAATATAATATTTAAACAGGTTTAACGTGTCGGATATTGTATGCTTCTGTTCCAGCCCGGAATACTGCGCCCTGCTTAAAAGCCAGTACAGGTCTTTTAAAGTCTTTGTATCGCCCCACGCGTACGCGGGAGGCGCCGCGCTGCGTACAAATACAAACAGATAAACCGACGCCCCCGCTAAAAAGAAAAGCGACGCCGTAACAATAGTTTTTAAATTAAGTTTTTTTCTTTCAAAAAACAAAAACAGCATTATGGCCGGGGCAATTGCCGCCATGCTTGTCCAGTGATTGCCCATTGACAGCCCGTAAACAAAAGCAAAGGCATAGAAGAACTTCTTTCCATGTTCAATGTTTAACAGCAGCCAGAAACAAAGCGCCATAAAGAAAGCATTCATTGAATAGATGCCGCCCTTTGCTATAATTCCCTGCAGCCACGCGGTTGCCCCAAACAGATACAGCGCGGATGAAGCAAGCGCCGCCAGATACGCGCGGTTTTTGTCATTTTCATCCGCGGCGTATCTTCCAAAAACCTTTCTTAATGACAAAAATATAAAAAACCCGGCAAACAGGTTAAAAAACACCGCCATAAGATTAGCCTTAAACGCGGTGTTTCCGTACGGCAATAACGTGAATATTTTACCGGTAAGCGTGCTTAAAGGATAACCGGGCGGATGCTGTATGCCAAGCGTATAATAAGCCGCGGCCGTTTCAGGGCTGTCATCGGAATTATACGAAGGCGGCACGCACAGGATATACATAACCGTTATTACGCAGAAAAAAAGCGCCGTTATCAGGTTCTTTTTCATCATCTACTTCCACCTTTGTGAAAAGTTATAAAGGCAGCAGCAGTAAGCAGCAGAATTGATAATACCGACAGAATAAATGACACGGATACAATTAAGGGTTTAAATTCAAGCTTTATTATGTTTTCCCCGCCCTGCACTTTAACCGCTTTAAAAGCGGAATTAGCCCTGTATATGGGCATTTTAATCCCGTTTACTCTGGCTGTCCAGCCCGGATAATAGGCGTCATTTATAACCGCGTAACCCGGCCCCGGCGCGGTAAGTTTTATGTCCAGCCGGTTTAACCCGGACGCTTTATACACCGTATTTAACTTCTCGCTTTTCTGCCCGGCGGCAGCCGTATTATTTTCACGCGCTTTTTCTTCAAGGTAAAGCACCTTTAACGGGTTAAAGTCAAGCCCCTGCAGCCCCTGATAAATTTCAGCATTATCATCTGTATAATGAATTTTAGCGGACAGCGGCACGTAATAAACCCTGTCAACCCTGTTCGCGTTTTCATATATACCGGTTTCTCCCCTGAATAATTCTTTTATGTGCATGCCGTTTATTTTTGGAATGGCGGCAATATATTTAATGGAAAATAAAGAAAATGCCGGCGCTTCCCACGGCTTATCCGACGCCGACACAAGAGAGCGCAGCCCGGCAAAAGAAGCTGTTTCAAGCGAATCAAACCCGTCGGAATTATACAGGCCAAAACTCATGGGCACATTGGGGGACAGTTTATCTTTGCTGTAATAAAGCAGTTCTTTTGCGTCCTCAAAAGAACGGGCGTGTTTTAAAACGTTTGTTTCCGACGGCGCAAGCAGCCTTAATTTTCCGTTTTTTATGTCCGGGTCATTTAAAAGGAAATTTACCGCGGCAGTGGGGCTTTTTACGTCTTCAAATTTCTGAAAATAATCGTAACCCGCGGTCCGGTAAGAAAACACGGCGCCGCACGCCGTTAGCAATAAAATAACAGGCGCGTATTTTTTTAACGCCATCCCTTCCCTGTTTACGTAAATCACGGCGGCAAAAGCGCAGACAAAAGCGGTATAAAGAAAAATCTGATTCAGCAGGCGGTTATAACTTTCCACAAGGTCATAAACGGCCTGAAAATCGGCTGCCGGCATTATTACCGGCATATACAGCTTAAGCAGCGGCTCTTTAAATACCGCCGCAGAGACGCACACCGTCACAAGCGTTAAAGCGAAAGCATTTACAAAAACTGTAAAACCCTTAAGCCCGCCTTTTTCCCGGTTAAAAACAGCGTCAAAACCAAAGCCGGCCATGAAACAAAGGACAAAAAACAGTATTACATTCACCTTTGAAGCGTATCTCATTGCCTTAATAAAAGGCACCCATTCATACAGTTTATCAAAAAACGGCATGCTGCCCATAAAAGCCAGAAACAAAGAGACGGTAAACAGCGCCATAAAAAAGTTCTTAAGCTTTTTATCAGGCATACTTACGGCGGCCAGGACAAACAATAAAACCGACACCACGCCTATATCAATGCTTCCCATCCAGTTTAAAAAAGACGATTCACTTCCGAATTTAAATGAAAGAAACGGAAAGAAAAAAGAGGCCATCTGTTCAAAGCCGGCGTAAGTATTTTTTACAACCGCCAGGGTATAACCCTGCCCCGCGCGTTTTGAATTTAATACAAATTCCGCCGCGGGCAGCAGCTGCGCGGCTATTATTCCCGCCATAAAAAGATTTATCAGCACAAAACCGGCAAGCATTCCGGGTTTTTGCCTTATGTTATTTTTTGATTCATAGATATAAAAAGCCGCGAATATAATATAGATGTAAATAAAGACCTGCGGGTGCCCACCCAGAAAAGACAGCGACAGCGCCGCGGAAGAAAAAAACAGGTCGTGAAACATGCCTTTCTTAAGCCACCTTACGGAAAAATACACCGCCGCGGGCGCCCAGATAATGGTGTGCAGGTCCGCAAGTTCAACGGTTCTTACGGTCATATAAAAAGAAAAGGCGAATAAAAAACCGCTTAAAAAAGCGCCTTTATCGCTTACCCCGAAAATTTTTACCGCCTTAAACATGAAAAACGCGGCTATAAAAAATGACAGCATTGTCTGTATTTTAAAGGCAATGTCAAAAGGCATTAAATAATAAAAAACGTTTAAAGGATAAAAAACGGCGGACTGCATATTTGCCATAAGCGGATTTCCGCAGAAAATATAAGGGTTCCACAGCGGTATTTCACCGGCCTGAACGGACACCGCCGCCAGTTCCCGAAAAGGCATAAAATAAAAAAGAAAATCGGTCCAAACCGCTATTTTAGATGATGTATTCTGCTCCCAAAAAACAAAAAAAGCGGCTGCCAGATATAATAGCGGGTAAATTATCCGCTTTGTTTTATTTCCCTGCCATGACAAGGAGCATCTCCCTTATCATTTTCGCTACAAATACTGACGAGGCCCCCATAGGGTCGTATTTAGGCGACAGTTCATTTATATCCGCCGCAACTATATTTTTCAGCCCTGAAAACCCCTCAACAGCTTTTAAAAAATCTTTATAAGACAGCCCGCCCGCTTCCGGCGTACCGACACCCGGCAAAAATCCCGGATCTATCACATCAACGTCTATTGAAATGTAAACAGGCGAATTTTCTATGGTGTCCATAACGTTAAGAAACTCTTCCATATTAGGGTCGCACAGAATCCTGTTTTCCCTTATATATGCCATTTCCTGTTTTTCAAACGACCTGATACCAAACATGAAAACATTTTCCGGCCCTATCATTTCGCAGATGCGCCTTGCAGGCGTTGAATGCGACAGTTTGTTGCCGTCGTAATTATCCCTTAAGTCGGCATGAGCATCAAAATATACAACCTTTAAACCAGGATATTTCTTAAAATAGGATTTTACAAGGGGGTACGTTATAAGGTGTTCGCCGCAGACATACAGGACCTTTTTGCCTTTTTCAATAAACGATTCGGCGTAAGCTTCCATTTCGGTTACCGCTTCTTCGGGTTTCTGTGACGCAAGCACAAGGTTTCCCGCGTCGGCGATTTTATGGTCGGCAATATCGTCAAACCGGTCGGGTGAAAAAGTTTCTATTGAATCAGAATACGCACGCGCGCTGTCGGGGCCTTCTTCTGACCCGTGCCTGAAAGTGGAAGTAACATCATAAGGAATGCCCGCAAGCACCACTTCAGCCGCGGCTATATCGTCATTACACCCTACAAAATTTACTTTTTTCTCTGTTTTCATTTCTTTTTCGCCTTTTTCCCTTTAACTTCAATGACGCTTTTGCCCGTCTTAATAAGGTCCTGCACAAATTTAGGCAGGGCAAGGGCTCCCATATGAAGTTCCGGCGTGTAGTATCTGGTGTTAATCCTGCCGGATTTTTTATTCCTGATTTTATCAGGTGTAATGGAATCTGAACCGAATGTGAAACTCCAGCACCCTGACGGGTATGTGGGGATGTATGCCAGATACATAGCTGAATTTTTAAAGGTATTTTTAATCTTGTTATGCCCCCTTAAAAGAAATTCAGCGTCATAGAACGGGTCTTCAGTCTGGGCCACCATGCAGCCGCCCGGCTTTAAAGCTTCTTTTACGTTCTTATAAAATTCCATCGTAAAAAGCCCTTCGCCTATATCAACAGGGTCTGTGGAATCTATAATTATTACATCGTACTCTTTTTTCTTATTTTTGATAAATTCGCAGCCGTCTGAAAAACAGTAATTGACCCTTTTGTCGCCCACCCAGCCGACAAGGCCCTTATGATATTTCAGCGCCGCTTTAAAAACTTCGTCATCAATCTCCGCGAAATCAACCCTTTTAACGGTTTTGTGCCTTAATACTTCCCTTACTGTTCCGCCGTCTCCGCCGCCTATTACCAGAACATCCTGCGGATTCGGGTGGGAGTAAAGCGGGACATGAACAATCATGTCATGATAAACAAATTCTTCCATGTCGGTAAGCATAAAACAGCCGTCAAGCGCCATTAAGTTTCCGCAGCCCTCTGTTTCAAACTCTTCCAACAGCTGAAATTTTGTCTTTTTTTCAAAAAGTTTTTTCTTGATTTTATAACTAAACATCGTGCGGTGCCAGGGTTCGTGCGCCCACTTGCTGCCTGTTATTTTTTTCATCAGCTTACCACCACAGCACAACTGCCGCGTATGCCGCGCCCGTATGGTCCACTTTATGCTGCGCTGCAATGCTCTTTATCTCTTTAACTTTGTATCCCCTCTTTTTCATTCCTTCTTCCGCCATTGACCTTACGATTTTTTCAATTTCTTCTTTATGCCCCGCTCCGGAATATTCCATTATCAATCCGTTTAATTTTGGGTCTTGTGGTATTGCCACAGCCACACCGGCCGATATAATTTCACCGACAATCGTGCTTACTTTGCTTGCGTATGCCACAGGCACTAAAGCGCCAAGCGGAAGTTTTATGGGTTTAATAAGTTTGCTTGCCGGAGGAAGAATAGAGCTCATCCTTACCAGGTTTGTATTGCCGACGCCCGCGTCAACAAGCGCGTTATCAAAAGCGTTTAAAGGCGTCATACCTTCATCGTGGCCGGCTACAAGGTAAAATTTATCGGGTATTGTTGTTGTTATCCCGCACTGTCCAAACGAGATTTCTTTTACGGATTTTACAGCAGCCTTCTTTTTTGCGACAGCCTTCTTTTTAGCCATTTAACAATCTCCTTTAATATAAAATAATTTAAGAATTTTACGCCAAAGTAAATTTATATTACAGTAATCCCCCTGCAAAATCAATTGTTTTTATAAAAACGAAAAACAAGGGCAACTTGCAACATTTAATGCAACACCGTTAAAATTTCCCATGTTTCTCTTGTAACTTTTTGTCTTATTATGTCGTTTGCGGTT
>JAFGWA010000079.1 GCA_016937715.1 Candidatus Goldiibacteriota bacterium | reverse complement strand
GCACATACATGTATGCCGTCCCCTAACACTTGCGCTCGTAAACTCGCGCAAGCTCGGGGATTTCCGCTTCGCAGGCTCGCTCCAACCGGCGTTGCATTAAAGCGCTTCTGGCGCATACACAGTATGTTAAGGCGGCGCATACTGAAAAAACACACCCAAGCCCTGTATGTGTTAATCTAATTTTCGAATTCTCGGTATTTGTCTTGTTATTGTCTTTGCTTCCGACCTTCCGACCTTCCGTCCCTCTGTCCCTCCGTCCCTCGGCTCTTCCTGTCCGCCAAGCCTCCAAGCATCTAAGCCTCTAAGCCTCCAAATTGCGCTTGACATTTATGCTATGAAAATATACTATACTTTAACTTATTTTTTTAAAGAAATGCCTGTAAAAATCGGTATTTGACAATGAAAAGGTTTGAATTTTTAAATCCCGGATCAGGTGGGGCAGTAGCTCAGCTGGGAGAGCATCAGGCTGGCAGTCTGAGGGTCGTCGGTTCGATCCCGATCTGCTCCACCATTAATATTTTGCTTTATTTGTTATAAAAGATGTTCAATTAAGAATACGAAGCTGTTCTGAAAAATCGGGGGATCTGTGAAGAAAAAAATAAAAATTAATGAAACGGAAAAAAAGAAAGGTAATAATACAGTTAATGAATTCATTGTTAACGCTTTAAAAGGCGTTTCAATCGGCGTTGCAAATGTAATTCCGGGAGTGTCCGGCGGTACGCTGGCTGTAATAGTGGGTGTATTTGAAAGGCTTATAAACGCGATAAAATCTTTTGATATAAAAGCCGTAAAACTGCTTTTGAAAGGCGATTTTAAAGGGTTTGCCGCCCGTGTGGATTTTATGTTTTTAGCCGCAATGGGCACGGGTATGGCTGTTGCCATAATTTCGGTTGCAAAACTTTTTAAATATCTGTTTGCGAATTACCCTGTTTATATATGGGCGTTTTTCTTTGGGCTTATTCTGGCTTCAATTTATTATGTGGGTAAAACAGTTTCTAAATGGAAAGTAACCATATGGATTATGTTTGTAGTGGGCGCCGCTGTTGCGGTTGTTATTTCGCTTATTTCTCCCGGTTCTGAAAACGCCAATTTCCTTTATGTTTTTCTATGCGGAGTGGTGGCAATATGCAGTATGGTACTGCCGGGAATTTCAGGCTCGTTTGTCCTTATACTTATGGGCAATTATGAACTTGTTGTAATTAAGGGTATAAGTGAAATGAATTTAGCGGTATTAATACCTTTTGCTTTAGGGTGTGTTGTGGGTATCGTTGCTTTTGCCCATATAATATCGTGGATTATGAAAAAGTTTAAAGACGGCACTATTGCAACCCTTACCGGTTTTATAGCGGGGTCGCTGCTTCTTATATGGCCCTGGAAAACAGCCATACCCAAACTTGATTCGCTTGGGCAGGTAATTATGCGTAAGGGCAGGGAAGTTGTGGCGGGCTATCAGTGGAATATGCCGGAGTTAAGCGCCGAAACAGCCATAGCATTTTTTATTATGGCGGCGGGCGCGGTAATAATAATTGTAATTGAAAAAATAGCTGTTGAAAAATAGGCGGTATTAAAATGTATTTTCAGGACCTGATATTTACTTTACAGAAATTCTGGACAGATAAGGGCTGTATTGTAGTGCAGCCTTATGACATGGAAAAAGGCGCGGCCACATTCAATCCCGCCACATTTTTCAGGTGCCTTGGCGACAAGCCATGGAACGCCGCTTTTATTGAACCGTGCAGAAGGCCCAAAGACGGACGGTACGGAGAAAACCCCAACCGTTTTCAGCACTATTACCAGTATCAGGTGATAATGAAACCGGCCCCGGAAAACATTCAGCGCATGTACCTTGATTCGCTGGAAGCCATAGGCATAAAAATAAAAGACCATGACATTAAGTTTAACGAAGATGACTGGGAATCACCCACTTTGGGCGCGTCGGGGCTTGGCTGGCAGGTGTGGCTTGACGGGATGGAAATTACCCAGTACACGTATTTTCAGCAGATGGCGGGGATTCAGTTAAACCCGATCACGGCTGAATTAACTTACGGGCTTGAAAGAATTGCAATGTATATTCAGGGTGTGGACAGCGCTTTTGACATAAAGTGGAATGAAAATGTGACTTACGGCGATGTCTTTCTTGAAAATGAAAAGCAGTACTCCGCTTATAATTTTGAACATGCTAACATAGATATGCTTCTTGATGTGCTGGAAAAATACTATAAAGAGGGCGAAGAACTGGTTAAAAAATCGCTGCCTATTCCGGCGTACGATTATGTGCTTAAAATCTCGCACGCGTTTAACCTTCTGGACGCCAGAAAAGCCATTTCTATTGCGGAGAGGCCCACGTACATAAAAAAAATAAGGGACCTTGCCAAGTTATGCGCGGAAGAATACATTAAGAAACGGGAGAAATAATGAATGTAATTCTGGAAATAGGGACAGAAGAGATACCGGCAGATTACCTTGCGCCTGCCATAAATAACATACGCGAAAACGCGGAAAAAATTCTTCTTGAAAAAAGAATTAAATACGCGTCAATAGAAACGTATTTTACCGTAAGAAGGTTTGTGCTGTTTATTAAAGACGCCGCAGGCGTGCAGGAAGACCTGTCTTTTGAAAAGAAAGGCCCCAAATATGATATCGCGTATAAAGACGGCGTTCTTACCGATGTGGGCAGAAACTTTTTTCAAAAAGCCGGCATAAGCGAAAAGGACGCGAAAATAACCGAAGAAAACGGCAAGAAATTTATATTCGTAAGCGTGTTTGAAAAAGGCAGGCCTTCAAAAGAGGTGCTTGCCGAGATATTTCCGCAGATAATAAACGCGGTAAAATTCCCTAAAACCATGACCTGGGACGCATCCGGAGTAACATTCGCGCGTCCGGTAAGGTGGATGCTGGCTCTTTTTGGAAGCGAAGTTATTAACTTTACCTGGGGCAATATAAAATCCGGCAACAAAACACGCCTTCATAAATTTGAACATTCAAATAAGGAAGAAGAAGTATCATCCGCGGACGCGTATTTTGACGTTATGAAGAAAGCCGGCATAATAATACGGCAGGATGAAAGGGAAAAAGAGATTGCCGACAAGGCGCGTGAAATATTAAAAGCAAAAGGAATGATAATACTTCCGGATAAGGTGCTCCTTGAAAAACTTGCCCAGTCCGTTGAAACCGTAAAAGTGGTGGCGGGAGAGTTTGATAAAAGATTTTTATTTCTGCCTAAAGAAGTGATTATAACAGCTATGAGGGAACACCAGCGTTATTTTGCGGTTACAAAAGATAACGGCGAGTTTACAAATTATTTTGTAAATGTGCGCGACGGCGGGGATGGAAATAATGATTTTGTAACGCAAAGGCACGCTAAGGTGCTTTTTGCGCGGTTAAAAGACGCGGAGTTCTTCTATCAGGAAGATTTAAAGAAGCCCATAGAAGACAACCTTCCAAAGTTAAAGGATGCAATATTCATAACGGGGCTTGGCACCATGTTTCAGAAGGTGGAGAGATTGACTTCCATAGCGGCTATGTCTGACACGCTTTTTGGATATGATAATCCGGAACTTTTAGCACAGGCGGCAAGGTTTTCAAAAGCTGACCTTGTAACCGATATGGTAAGCGAAAAAGAATACGTAAGCCTTCGCGGTTTTATGGGGGGCGTGTATTTTCATGAACAGGGCAAACCGGAAAAGATATGCAAGGCAGTGGCAGAACAGTATTACCCTAACTTTGTAGGCGATGTATTGCCGTCCACCAAAGAGGGGCTTTTGTTGAGCCTTGTGGACAAAATTGACAATATCTGCGGTTTCTTTATTGCCGGGTTTAAACCTACGGGCAGCAAAGACCCTTACGCGGTAAGGCGCCAGGCGCTGACCGCCATTTACATAATACTTGAAAAGACGCTTGATATAAACCTAAGCAGGGTGATTTCCGCGGTGATGGACGAATACAGGTCGAAACTTGGAAAAAGCTGCGATGAAAAAGAACTTCTGGATTTTTTCCGCCAGAGGGAGCTTAATTATTTTAAGGACAGAAATATTGATTACGATATTATAAACGCGCTTCCTAAAGAAGAAGGATTAAACCTGCTTGATGATTATGAAAAAGCACTTGTGCTTTCGGGGGCCAGAAAAAGGCCCAGGTTTAATGAGATAATTTTCACGTTAAGCAGGGTGAATAATATTATCCCCGAAGGGTTTAAACCCGGAGAAACAGATACAGCTTTATTTGATGCCGAAGAAGAAAAGAAACTTTACGCCAGATTTTATACTGTCAAAGAAAAGATGACAAGGATGCTTGACATAAAAGATTTTGGGGGCGCGTATGAAACCATTGCCTCTTTAAAACTGGAAATAGACGCGTACTTTGAAAAGGTGCTTGTTAATGATAAAAACAACGAAAAAGCCAGCATAAACAGGTTAAATATGCTGTCTGAAATAAGCTTATGGATGAAGCGTTTTGCGGATTTCAGGGAAATTGTGGTTGACAGAAAACAATAAAAGAATTCAAGGGGGCAACAAATGAGTACAGCAGCAAACGTAACAGACGCGACATTTTCCGCGGAAGTTTTAAAATCGGATATTCCTGTGATGGTTGATTTCTGGGCGGTGTGGTGCAACCCGTGCAAGATGATAGCGCCCGTTGTTGATAAGATGGCAGCCGAATTTGCGGGAAAGATAAAAGTGTTAAAAATGGATGTGGATTCCAATTCTCAGACGCCTTCCGAACTTGGGATACGCAGCATTCCCACCATACTGTTTTTTAAGAACGGGGAAATGGTAAATCAGATAGTGGGAGTGGTAGCGGAAGCCCAGCTGAAAAAAGTGATAACAACGGTTATAGGGTAATTAAATGGCCACTGTAACAGATGCGGCATCAGCCACAATAGCCGCGGTAAGCCACGCGGCATCATCCGGCGGCGACACCCATGCTATGGTGTCAAAGATAATCTTTCAGCTTTTAATCGCGTTTGTCGCGGCTAAATTTGTGGGTTTTATCTTTAAAAAAATGAAGCAGCCCGCTGTAATCGGAGAACTGCTTGCGGGTATTATACTTGGGCCCTATGTGCTTAATGTGCTGCAGTTAAATGACCCGTCTATGCATCTTACCTTTGAAGTTATAGCCGAAGTGGCTGTCATACTGCTTCTTTTTTCAATAGGGCTGGAAACAAAACTGTCTGACCTTACAAAAGTGGGGTTTAAGGCTTTTTGGGTTGCGGTAGGCGGTGTTGTTTTGCCTTTTATTCTTGGGTATATTTATATGAGGCTTACCGGCAGCAATAACATCAAGTCAATGTTTATGGGCGCCATAATGGTGGCTACCAGTGTGGGCATTACCGCCAGAATATTAAAGGACTTAAATTTTATGTCCGAAGAAGTTAGCCGAATTGTGCTTGGAGCGGCGGTAATTGACGATATACTTGGCCTTATAGTGCTTTCTGTGGTAAGCGGGCTTGCCGAAAAAGGCAGTATTTCGCTGCCAGCCGTAATTGCCACAATCCTTGTTATAATTATTTTTCTGCTGCTGTTTACGCTTGGCGGCGTTCACTTTAATAAAAAATTCGGCTATTCAATAGGGGCTTTTAAAGCCAGAAACGCGCCGCTTATTGCCGGTTCTGTTGTATGTTTTACTTATGCTGTTGTTGCCGTACAGATAGGGCTTGCGGCAATTGTAGGCGCTTTTATGGCAGGCGTTGTAATGGCTGAACGGGAATCGGAATATGAAATTAAACAGAAACTTGAAATTCTTGAAGATGTGCTGGTGGTTTTCTTTTTTGTAATTATGGGGGCGAAGGTAAATGTTATGGCTTTCACGGAACCTGTGATTATAATTACCGGGCTTGTTATAACGGTTATTGCTTTTGCAGGCAAACTTATAGGGTGCTGGCTGCCTGTTATGAATATGGGCTTTAAAAAGGCTTCTTTTATAGGGATGGCAATGGTGCCAAGGGGAGAAGTGGGTATAATAATTGCCGCGTTTGCCCTTGCTAAAGGAATAATTGACGAAAGGTTTTACGGTATTGCAATATTTATGGTGCTGCTGACCACGTTAATACCGCCTTTTATCCTTGAACCGATGATAAAGGGGCTGAAAAAAGACGGCAGGAAAATATAGCCCGGAAGTTTTTAAACCTGATTTGCTTGACCTGAAAGTATTGAACCTGTATATTGATTAAAATAATTATTATACAAGGAGCATATCATGAAAAAAAATATCCGGACCGAGACTGATTCTTCCGCGGTTAACTGGCACGCTTTAACCGGAAAACAGGCAATGGAAAAACTTGAATGTGCTGAATCCGGCCTTACATCAGAACAGGTAAAGCAGCGCATTGAAAAGTACGGGACCAACAACCTTCCTCTTAAAAAGCCTACGCCTCTTATTATTGTCTTTTTAAAACAGTTTTTAAGCCCGCTTATTTACGTGCTTTTAGCCGCGTCAGTGGTATCCGCCGCGGTCGGGGATTTGAAAGACGCTTCTTTTATTTTATTTGTTATTCTTATTAACGCCGTGATAGGCACTCAGCAGGAATATAAAGCGGAACAGAGTGCCGCGGCGCTGCAGGGAATGATAAAAGTAAAGGCGTTTGTAAAGCGGGACGGAGCCAAACAGGAAATTGACAGTGCTGAACTTGTTCCGGGAGATATTGTGTATCTTGAATCCGGAAGTAAGGTTCCTGCGGATATAAGGCTTTTAGAGGCAAATAATCTGGAAATTGACGAGGCGTTTTTAACGGGAGAGTCAATGGCCGCGGAAAAAAATACGCAGCCCCTTGATGAAAAAACAGATGTGAGCGACAGGACAAACTGCGCTTTTGCCGGCGCTTCGGTTACAAAGGGAAGGGGAACAGGTGTTGTTATTCTGACGGGCTTAAATACAGAGGTCGGGAAAATAGCAGAAACAGTTACCGGCGAAGCCGGGTCAAAACCGCCGCTTATTATAAGGATGGAAAAGTTCAGTACTCAGATAAGTATAATAGTTTTAATCAGCGCTGCCGCGGTTGCGGGAATTCTGCTGGCAGGCGGGAATCCGGCGCGCGATGTGTTCTTTCTTGCCGTGGCCCTTGCGGTTTCCGCGATACCGGAAGGCCTGCCCGTGGCTTTGACCGTGGCGCTTTCTGTCGCCACCCAAAGGATGTCAAAAAGAAATGTGATAGTAAGAAAACTGACGGCTGTGGAAAGCCTTGGCAGCTGTACGTACATAGCAAGCGATAAGACAGGAACACTTACCGTAAACCAGCAGACCGTAAAAGAACTTATATTTCCTTCAGGGAATTCTGTCAATGTATCAGGCGAGGGCTATAACGACACGGGTTCTTTGACCGATGCGGACAATAAAGAATTTATTCTTAAAGAGGGGTCTCCGGAAAGCATGCTTGTTATCTCCGGAATGCTGTGCAATGAGGCTTCACTTGTAAAAAAAGGCGGTAAATGGATTAACTATGGCGATGCCATGGATATTGCTTTCATATCGCTTGGGCTAAAGGCGGGTTATCTGCATGAAGAGTTGAAAACCAAGTATCCTTCCGTCGGAGAAATACCCTATGAATCGGAAAAGAAATACGCGGCTGTTTTTTATAAAGATGCGGGAAATCTGAAAACAGCCGTAAAGGGCGCTGTTGAAACTGTTGTTGATTTTTGTTCTTATGTTTATGACAGCGGCGGGAATAAAGCGCCTATAGATAAAAAGAATATTGAAGAAAAAGCGCTTATGCTTGCTTCAAAAGGTTACAGGGTTCTGGCAGTTGCCGGCGGGGGCACATCGGGCGCAAATGAAGCGGCTTTGTCAGAACTTATATTATACGGCCTTGTTGGTTTTATAGATCCTTTAAGGCCGGAAGCAAAAGCCGCTGTAAATAAATGCCGCGATGCCGGTATAGAAGTGGCAATGGTAACGGGAGACCATCCTGTAACCGCGTTTGCGATTGCAAAAGAACTTGGAATTTGTAAAGAAGAAAAAGAAGTTGTAACCGGAGCGCGGCTTGAAGCGCTTGGGGATCCGGAAGGCGAACCTTTTATGAAGGCTGTGCTTTCATCACATGTCTTTGCCCGCGTGGCGCCCATGCAGAAACTGCAGATTGTAGGCGCCCTTATTAAATCGGGGCATTATGTTGCTGTGACCGGTGACGGCGTGAATGACGCGCCGGCTTTGAAAAAAGCCAATATTGGCGTGGCAATGGGGTCCGGGACAGATGTGGCAAAAGATACAGGCGCTATGATAGTTACCGACGATAATTTTGCGTCCATAGTCGCCGGCGTTGAAGAAGGGCGTTTTGCTTTTGATAATGTACGCAAAGTAATTTACCTTCTTATCTCAACAGGCGCGGCAGAGATAATGCTGTTTATACTGGCGCTTATATTTACCGCGAATTTTTTCAAAGAAGGCATTCAGCCGCCGCTTCTGGCGATACAGCTTCTGTGGCTTAACCTTGTGACAAACGGAATACAGGGAGCCGCGCTTGCATTTGAAGGCGGTGAAGAAGGGGCAATGAAGAAAAAGCCAAGAAATCCAAAAGAGGGGATATTTAACCCTTTGATGATGCAGCAGACCATATTGTCGGGTGTTGTTATGGCTGTGCTTGCTTTTGGTGTCTGGTATTATTTTTTGTCCGCGGGTTTTGATGTGGATTCAGCAAGAAACATGACACTGCTTTTAATGGTGCTTCTGGAAAACGCTCATGTCTTTAACTGCAGGTCGGAATCTGTGTCTGTTTTTAAGGTAAAGTTAAGCAAAAACTACCTGCTTGTAGCCGGTGTTATAGCCGCGCAGGGGCTGCATATCATAAGCATGCAAATTCCGTTTATGCAGGATTTGTTAAAGATAAAACCTATTGATTTTAAAGGCTGGATTATGGTGGCGGCATTGTCCCTTGCGATGATAGTGACCATGGAAATATTCAAGCTGTTTAATAAACACGGCAAGAAAGGTTAAAATGTATGATTGGTAATTTGTCACTGAAAAACAGCGTTGTTTTAACCGCGGGTTTGGTTCTGGTTTTTTTTATCGGCTATATGGATCATATAACAGAATCAAGCGTGGATGTTTCCGTGCTGTATATGATTCCGGTTGCCATGACGGTCTGGTTTTCTGACAGAAAATATGCGTTTACCGTTTCTTTTGTGGCTGTTGCTGTATGGGAATTTGAAGAGGTTTTTTTTAAGCTGGATTCAGAGTTCACGGCGATGGTATGGGCTAATATAGTTTTAAGGCTTGCATATTTTCTTCTGGCTGTAATTGTACTTTCGAAACTTAAGGGGGAATATGACAAGGAGAAAAAACTGGCGGATACTGACCCGCTTACAGGCGCGCTTAACAGGCGGTCGTTTTCTGTTTTGATTCAGAAAGCGCTGGCGGAGAATAAAAAGAAGAAAATGCCGTATTCAATAATATATTTTGATATTGATAATTTCAAAATGCTTAACGATTCAAGAGGGCACGCTTTTGGCGATCTGGTTCTTAAAAATACCGCTGATATTATCACGAAAAGGTTAAGTGAAAAAGGTTTTTTATCCAGGCTTGGAGGGGATGAATTCGCGGTTTTTGTTATGGGCAGCGGCCCCGCGGAAGCTTTGAAAATTATAAAGGAAATAAAAGGCGATCTTGCCGCGGAAGAACACGCGCTTAAAGGGGTTACGTACAGTTTTGGAGTCCTGACGGTTAAGAAAAAAGTTATAGTAAATGTGGAAGAACTTATTCACCTTGCGGATAAATTGATGTATACTGTTAAAAAGACGGGTAAAAACTCATTTAAGTTAAAAAAAATATAGGAGGCCGGACATGTCGGTAATACTTAAAACAAAAGAAGAAGCGCAGGCTTATTTTGACGGATTGGTGGAAAAAAAAGAGCACGAAAGTATTGTGCTTTATCACAATCAGCGTAAAGCTGTTCTTGAAATCCTTTCGCAGTCCGCGAAAAAAGCGGGGGAAAAGTTTATTGAAAAAGACCTTACGACAATAGAGGCCGAAAAAGTGGGAACCTCTGTTTTTGAAAACAAAGTTCCAAATTGGCTTACAGGTTTTTTTGAAGCATCCAAAGAAAAAGGGTGTGTTCTGTATATGAGAGAATTTCATTTTGCGTCAGACAAGGTAAAAAATGATGTGCTTAACATGATAATTAACAGAAGTGTGGAAGGAAGCGCTTTTCCGGAAAATACCACGGTTGTGCTTGGGGTTCTGGATGTTGATGATATTTCAGGTTCTATGAACATAAAGAATTCCGCTGTTTTTCTTAAACAGATGTAATTTAGCGTAACGGCGGAAATATTTTTCTGTTTTCACGGTAAAGCGTAATCAGATTATTGCCTGAAATGCGGATGTGAAGAGTTGTTTTTTCTTTCTGTTTATTTTCCGGGGGCTATTGACGGATTTAAATAAATGGGAGCGCCATCTTTTTATTATTTGACCGCGTCAAAACATATTGATGATTCTGTATTTTTATTTTAAATTTATGTAATCGTTTTTATTGCAGAACTATAATAAGTTGACAAAAAACTAACATAACTGTAAAATGTATATAGGGCGGCAAGTATTTGCTGATGTTTTTATAGGAGACCTATGAATATTAAAAGGTTTTTTCTTACAGCATCCATATTTTTTCTATCTGCCTTTTCTGTTCAGGCGGCGTGTAATCCCACTGCCGCGACTTTGTGCGTTGCTGTTGATGACATAGCGGATGTGTGGATAAACGGGCAATATATTGACGCTTTTACTTATGTGAACTGGGATGAAACCGCTTCTCCGAAATGTGTTACTTTTGATCCCGATATACTTGATGAAACGCAGAATATTGTCGCTATAAAAGTTAAGAATTTAAGGTGCTGCGAAGTATGGGGCAGCTGGTCGATTGAAGCGACGTGTCTGGACGGGACCCACAGCTGTATAAACAGCGATGCTACCGGCGCTTCGCAGATGAGGCTTAATTTTATTGAAAGTTGTACTGAAGAACCTGCGTATGACTCGTTGGGAAATACATGGTGGGCAAGGGAGTATCAGGACGCGGGTGTGGCTCCATGGCAGGATCCTGAAGTGGTAACAGGGACAATATACGGAAAAATCATCTATGACCCGTGCACAGGGCAGCGGCTTCAGCCGTTGTCATACGACGCAAGCAGCGGAGCGGAAACAGACGATTGCAAACATTTATACATGCGGCAGGAATTTATAATGACGCCTGTACCGACACTGCCTCCGGCTGCTTTTACGATTTCAAAGTCTGTAACGCCGACGGGAGGAATTACAACAAACGAAGTCACGTATACGCTTGAAATATGTAACTCGGGAAATTATACAACAAGCACAGTGGAAGTTTTTGACGATTTTGACCCCGGTTTTGGTTTTACGGGGCCATATGGCGGCGGCTGTGACGCTTACGGCGACGGAAGCCCGTGTTTTACCGGGGACGGCAGTTCTTTTTCCATCCGCTGGCTGAGGGGTTTTCCGGGACAGACCTGCGTGACTTTAACGGCAAGGGTAAAGGATTATTATTTTGACAGGTCGCAGGAATCCTGTGATTACAGGGATAATGTGGCGGGTGTAAAATGGCCGATAGATAACCCTGCAGACTGGGCTAAGTCCAATACTGTCACCGTTCAGATGGAATGTATCCCCACAAATACGCCGTCTGCAACTTTTACAAGGACAAACACATTTACGCATACATACACGCGGACATTTACAAATACTTTCACGATGACACATACAAGAACAAATGTGTACACGCCCACTTTTACCCTGACGCATACAAATTCTTTTACCGCGACAAACACTTTTACAAGGACAATAACGCCCACCTTTACCAATTCAAACACGTATACATCAACAAATACGGCAACTTTTACAGCCACAAATACATTCACCGCAAGCAACACATATACGCCCGGCGGCCCCACGGACACGCCTTCCAATACCCATACTAATACGCATACATTTACAAGGACTTATACATTCACGCATACTTTTACAAATACCAGGACGTTTACTAATACTCATACCGCGACCGCAACTCATACCTATACATATACTTTTACCAATACGCACACTGCTACAGATACCGCGACGCATACCGCGACAAGTACTGAAACGTTTACAGCGACAGACACTGCAACCGCAACGCATACTCCGTATGACAGGGTATCTTTGCACAAGTCTGTAAGCCAGACAGAGGCGCTTATAGGCGATACGCTGCAATACTGCATAACGTTTACCAATGTGGGGGCTGTGGTCACAGATCTTGTTATTTGGGACACCATACCATATGAAGTGGATTTT
Organism: Candidatus Goldiibacteriota bacterium; assembly: GCA_016937715.1. Classification (NCBI taxonomy): domain Bacteria; phylum Candidatus Goldiibacteriota; species Candidatus Goldiibacteriota bacterium. The sequence goes on along the minus strand of JAFGWA010000079.1, from coordinate 650 downwards.
TTATTCTGTCAGGGTAGTGTGTGTACAACATCATCTGTTACAGACGGAAATGGGCTTCCCAGAACAGTTGTGCAGTGGGAAATAAACGGGCTGGAAGTGGGTGTTTCCGGTTCTGTGTGTTTTCTTGTAAGGGTGGCAAGGTTTCCGGTAATAACTTATGGGGAAAATAATGATATATACGCTTACTTTGAGAGTAAAAAACATGAAATATTTTATGATAAACCGGTTCCTATAAGACTTCAATCAGCTGTAAGCGGTTCGGGGTTAATTAATTCAAGGGCAGGTCCGCCCGGAGGGTAAAAAACCCTTATTTTCATTAATTTTATGTGACTTTGATATGTTCATTTGCGTAAATTAATTTAGAGATAAATATAAATTGACAAAATAACTGTTATAGAGTAAAATTTGATTGAAAGATAAAGAAGCATTAAATTGCGGGGTTATTAGAAATTAACTTTCCTTTTTGATTACGTCGACAAACAAAAGGGAAATAGGATATGAAAGGGTTTTTTATAGTATCAAAAAAATGTAGATTTTTAGGTAGAATTTTAAAATCTGACATTTTAGGAGTTATTTATGGGAAAAACATTCAAAAACAATGCGGATATCACTCTGCGTGACAGGTCTGTCCAAAAATCAAACCGTTTTAT
>JAFGWA010000078.1 GCA_016937715.1 Candidatus Goldiibacteriota bacterium | reverse complement strand
CGTTTGAATAGTAAACGGGGGTATCAGACCGGTTAATTATCTTTACATAATATCTTCGCTCCTGCGTTCCCTGCATCTGACAGGTAATCATTAAATCAAGTTTTTTTGTTGTATCTGCACCGCAGGGGAAAAAATTATCAGACCCGCTGATAAAAGTATTAGCGATAATTATGAAAACAGCCGCCCAAAAAAACCTGCGTAATGCATGTATATTCAATTTTCACCCATCCCAATGATGTAAAATTAAATTTACTTTATTACACAAATGAACATTTGTCAAAGGTATTTTTATATGCAATTTACAGAAAGATGACAGCTGTTATGGCGTATCATTCCAAAAAAGGGAGAAAAGGCAAATCGGCTTAAAAAGTGGTCTTTATAACCGCCCCAATTATTACCTCCTGTCCCGTGACAAATTTACGGGTATACGTAAATTTGTCACGGCCTGATAGGCGGAGCTGTTTATAAGTCCAAACAACGCAGCTTAAAAGCCGCGGCTACTTGTTCCGCTATAGCTTAATTGCTTAAACCGCTAAAGCGCTTTGTTTATCAAAACAGCACATCCGCCTTGCTGTACGGGCAGATGTTGAAGAACGCGCAGTAACGGCAGGTAAAAGAGGCCGGCGTGGGCTCAAACTCTTCATTTAATATATGCCCGGCTACTTCGTGTATTTTTTCCTCATATTCCCTTATGGCTTTTTCTTTAAATGTCTTTGTCACAAGCATGGAGCTTTTAAAGAAGTAAAGCCCGGCTTCATCCGGCAGCACGCCAAACATTTTTTCATAAGCAAGGCAGTATAATTTAAGCTGCCTTTGAATGTCCTGGCTTTTTATCTTTGATTCCGCTTTTTCTTCATCGCGGACGTCAGAAGTCTTGTAATCCACAATAATTATTTTACCGTCTATCTCGTCTATCCTGTCCCATCTGCCCCGGACGCTAAGTTTATCATTCAGTTTGAATTCAAAATCCTTTTCTATATATTTGGGAATTATATTATTCGCGCTTTCCTTTATATAGAAACGCTCTATTGCATCTATCGCGGCTTCGTAATTTTTCTGCGCTTCCTGCTGTGTCAGAAATCCTGCCGGCTTCCACATGGCCTCAAATATCCCTTTTAACCCTTCAAGCGTAACCGCCCTGCCGTCCCTGCGCGCCATAAAAAACTCGGCCGATACCGCGTGCATGGCGGAACCTATCATGACATTAGGCCTGCTTCTTATCGGCATCTTAAACACATGCACCAGTTTATATTTAAACGGGCATGTTAAATAGTCATCTATCTGATAGTTGGAAAGTTTCAGTACATCCGGCCTGGCATGTCTTTTCGCTGTTTCCAATACAGACTGCTTTTTCTCAAAATATTCAAACTTTTTATTTTTATCAGGCGTTATGGCAAAATCATCCGGAATATCAAAACCAATCTCTTTCAAAAATATGCTTATCTTTTTACCGGGCCTGCCTTCATACTGCCTTGCCGCTGTTAAATACAGCGCGTCTTTCGCCCTTGTTACGGCAACATAAAAAAGCCTGCGCTCTTCTTCATGAAAGTACGTATCTTCATCCACTATATCGTGCATTATGGCTTCCGGAAACGGCAGCGCATAATCCGCCCTTTTTCTTCCGGGAAATTTTTCCTGTATAAGCGCCGCCACAAAGACTACCTTAAACTCCAGGCCTTTGGCCCTGTGAATGGACATAACCTGCACCGCGTCTTCTTTGACTTCCGAAATCATTTCTTCCTTGGGATTCTCCCCCGACTTAATACTAAGGTCAATATAACTTACAAAATTATGCACTGTGTCGTATTTTTCATTAACAGAAAAACGCTTCATCACTTCAAAGAAACCCGATATGTTTGCCACAACAGCGTCAGAATCCGGTGTATTTTCCTTAAAGAGAGTGTCAAGAATGCGTTTCTGCTTTAAAAATTCAAGCACTATTTCGCCGGGCGATGTCTTCTCTGCCACCCTTAAAAGATAACGGTCAATGTCTTTTATAAATATCTTTATTTTTACGAGTTCTTTTTCAGGGATGTTTAATTCCGGATATTTATCAGTATCTCTCATCATGTCAATGACCGCGGCATTGTGTTCTTTGGCAAGGTTCCCAAGTTTGGACATTACAAAAGGGTCCACATCATAATGTTCGGATATTATCACATCAAGCACGGGATTAAATTCATAAGGCGCGGCAAGCACCCTGCAGAAATTTATAAGAAACTGAACCTCTTTCTTATTATAAAGCCCTTCGTCACCGGCAAAAGAATATGGTATGCCCTTTCTTTCAAAAGTTTTCAGGAACATCTTTGCATCATTTTTTGCCCTTACCAGCACGGCAAAATCACTGTACTTATAATAACCCTTCTCCACATATTTCTTAATTTCCCGCGCGGCAAAATCGGCTTCTTCAGAATAATTCTCAAACACCCTTACATTAAGATGTTCAATCTTATGCTCCGGGGTATATTTTGAAATCAGCCTTTTGTCTATGTTGTACTTTGTTTCCAGCCTGTCTGTGTTGTTGTTAATAAGTTTATGCGCCGCGTCAAGAATAACCTGGCATGTCCTGTAGTTATTTTTTAAAACAACCATTTCCGCGCTTCTGTAATTATCCCTGAACCCCATGATATTTGATATTGCCGCCCCGCGGAAACGGTAAATCATCTGGTCATCATCGCCGACCGCGTTAATATTGCCGTGCTCTCCCGCCAGAATTTTAATAAATTCAAACTGGGCGTAATTGGTATCCTGAAACTCGTCTATTAGTATGTATTTAAACTTGTCCCTGTATTTTTTCAAAACGGATTTCTTTTCCTTTAATAACATGTATGGAACAAGTATCAGGTCGCCAAAATCCATCCGGTTTTTTTCCGTCTTTAATTCTTCATATGCTTTATAAAACCCGGCAAGTTCGGTGTGTTTTGCCGCAACTTCCCTGTCTTCGTCATTATCCGCTTTTGCGGCAAAAGATGAAGCAAAAGCAGTGTAGTCCTGCCAGGTAATCAGGTTATCTTTTAATTTGGAAATAAAGCCTATAAGCTGGCCTATATACTGCCCCGGATTGTTAAGCGGTTTATATATATCAAGGTCAAAACGGTCTATGTTTTCCATTATAAGTATTATGCCGTCCGTGTCCCTTAAAATTTCCCAGTCCGGCGCTATGCGCAGTTCCGCAAAATTTTCATTTATTATCATCCTGCCAAAAGAATGAAAAGTGGATATTTGTGTCTCTGTCATCCCGAATGGCACCAGTTTATCCACCCGTTCTTCCATCTCTTTTGCCGCTTTTTCAGAAAAAGTAAGCGCCACAATCTGTGAAGACAGAGCCTTGTTTTCACTTATTAACCAGGCAATCCTTTCGGTTATAACTTTTGTTTTACCGGTGCCGGCGCCCGCCACAATTAAAAGAGGGCCTTCCCCAAAACGTATGGCTTTATCCTGCTCTTCATCTGAAATAATCCCGGTTGTATCAATAATTTCAGGTTCTGTTTTAACCTCGTCTGTCTTTTTCCTGGCTGTCAATTTATTCTTCTCCCGCTATAGTTGTTTAAGACACCCTTACAGATAAACCAGTATATTATACAATTTGATTTATATAAAGCAATTGTTATGCCGTATAAATTGATTTTAAATACAGGTTTAAACAGGTTTTATTTGTAATGCTGTCAGTTATTGATACCATTACTTATCAAATGTAAAATTATCCTTTTCAAACAATTCCACGCATGCATCCACCGCGTCAGCAAAATAAAGTTTGCCTCTGTTTGTTTTTATTTCATTTAAAGCAGCTTCAGGTCCAAGCGCCGCCCTGTACGGCCTTATTGACGCCATTGCTTCCATTACATCAGCCACACTTATAATCTTTGCTTCAATAAGTATTTCCTCTTCCTGCAATCCCAGGGGATACCCGCTGCCGTCCATTCTTTCATGGTGCTGAAATACTATCTTATCAACAGGAAAAGGGAAATTAATATTTTTTAGAATATCATACCCCACCTGCGGATGAGTTTTTATAATACTGAATTCTATTGTGGACAGTTTACCCGGTTTTGATAAAATTTCCGCCGGGACGTAAATCTTGCCAATATCATGAATAATGCCGCCGATAAAAATGGCATTAACAGTTTCTTTAGGAAGTTTAAGTTTTATGGCTATTGCCTTTGCAAGCTGCGCCACCCTGCGCTGATGCCCTGCCGTATAGGGGTCACGTGTTTCCACTATCTTTTCCATTGCCAGAATTATTCCGTCTGATATCGTCTTTAGTTTTTCGTAGCTTTCTTCAAGTTCAATACGCCCTTTTCTGCGGTCTAGAATAAACCTGTTTCTTTCTATAGCGTAAAAAATAGACCTTACAAGGACCCCCGCTTCTGTTTCGCCTTTGACAAGATAGTCCTGCGCCCCTTCCTTTACCGCCTGTAACGAAAATTCCTTATCTTCCAGCCCGGTTAAGATAACAATAGCAGTGTCAGGAAACCTCTGCCTGAATTTAATAAGCGTATCAAGCCCATTACTGTCAGGCAGGTTCAAATCAAGAAGCACCACATCAAATTCTTCCTGTTCTGCAATTTCAAGAGCCTCATTTAAATAATTGGCATTTTTAACATTGAAAACATTCCCGGCTTCATCCATAAGGGATATCTGAAGATATTTGGCAAGGCTCTTTTCATCTTCCACCAGAAGAAGTTTTATCTCATCGCCATTGTTAAAAGAAAATTTTGACATTTATTCTCCCTTTTTTACCCATAATTATTATAAACTTTTATTTACTTTTTGTCAAAAAAAAAGCCCGGAAGCATTGTGCATGCCGGGCTTGAAAAAACCGCTGTTATTATTTCATATAATTCATAAAATCAACAAGTTCCGCCGTAATAAGTTTTTTGTAAATTTTGCCGTATTCCTGTTTATTTTCCCAGATTACCTCGTCAATAATATGCTTTGTATGGGTATCATCCTGGTCAAGCATTTCCACTTCCATATCATAACCTGTTCTGTGAATCTTTAAAACCTTCATTTCTTCAAGCTTAACGCAGGTATCTTTTACTTTATTGATTGGAACCTTTATCATTTCTGAAACTCTTGTGCAGTTTATTAACCCTTTATGGTGATATTTATTGTAACAGATTATTGCAAGAGCTTCGTTTGTAGAAAGCACTTCTTTTAATTCTTCGTATCTGTCCCCCATACCAACCACCGCCTTTCTTTTTTTCTCTCTCTGATTAAAGTATAGCAGCGGCACCCATGTTTGTCAAGTAATTTGCAAATAAATTATAATCTAACAAAATACCTTACACGATAAACTATTCGCCTTATTTTAAAGTCTTTTATTACCCGTCAACACTTTATTTTTCTTTTCCACAAGCTCGTTCCATAAAGAAACCGCATTTACGTGTATAAGATGTCCTGATGAAATTAAATAATTCATTTTTTCCTTTACCACTTCCATAACCAATTCATCAAGAGATATATTCTTATCCTTTAAAAACCTTTCTCTAAGCTTTTTTGACCCAATATACCTTCTGCCTGTTTCTATAAAATCAGAGACATACACTATTTTCTGAAGGCCTGTCATCCCTTTCTTTCCCACTGTGTGATTTGCAATAGCGGCAAGTACATCCTTATCGGTGATTCCAAAACTGTATTGTGCCATGTGCGCCCCTGTCCTGCTGTGAAAAAGCGCGGACAGCCTTGGATATTTAATATCCCTTTTTATTCCGTGAAGTTTCATATAACTATGCTGTTCTTCATGGTCCATATCCTTGGCGCAGTCATGCAAAAGACAGGCAAGCGCGGCTTTTTCAGGATTCTCGCCAAAACGAATCGCAAGTTTAACCCCTATTTTTTCCGCCCCAATCGCGTGCTTGTAGGAGTATTTATTAAGGTGTTTTTTTACCGCCGCCCTTAAAGCGGGCGGCACATAACTTTTTGCCATTTTATCTGATACTAAAAACAATTATCAGCGCGATTAAAACCACCGGCACCAGTATTATTGCAAATCTGACAACAGCTTTAACCGCCCTGTCAGATAAGCCAATGGTTTTTACCCTTTGTTCATGAACCGCCATATCCAGATTTCTTTTTTTTGAACTCTTTTCCTTTTTCATAATATCAGGTTCCTCCGGGTTTTTTATATTATTCCTGAAGCGATGTAAAGACAACGCCTTTCATTATATGGCGCTGGAAGAAAGCAAAAATTAAAATTGTGGGTATCATTGAAAGCGTTACCGCCGCCATTACAATGTTCCACGGCTGGCCCTCTTCTATTATTTTGTATATACCAAGCATAAGCGTGTATATGCCGGGTTCGTTTGTCACGATAAGCGGCCAGAAAAAAGAGTTCCATATATTGACAAAATTCATAATACCCACCACAACAATAATGGGCTTTGATACGGGCATGATTATATTAAAGAATATTCCGGTTTCCGAATAACCGTCAACCCTTGCGGCTTCCACAAAGTCATCCGGAAGCTTGTCAAAGAAACTTTTAAATATGAAAATATTAACCGCATTGGCAAGCCCCGGAAGTATCAGAGCCCAGTAGGAATTTATAAGGTTTATTTTCATAAGCCCTGCTATTGAAAAATCCCTCATATAAAGATAAAGCGGTATGGCTATTGTTTCAAAAGGTATCATAATTGTTGATAGAAACAGAATTATCATCACCGAATACATGGGCGGTTTTAATTTAGAAAGCGAATACGCCGCCATAGCGCTAATAATAACCTGGCCTAAAACCACACATACAGCCACTATAACACTGTTCATAAAATATAAAGTAAAAGGGGCTATTTCCCATGCTTTTTTAAAGTTATCCAGGCTGAATTCAGGCGATGCCGCAAGCGCCGGCAGCGGATCATAAACGCGGTCAAGAGGAAGCATTGATGATATAACCATCCACAAAAACGGGATAGTGACAAGCGCCGCGCCTAAAAATACAAAAAAGCCCCATACAGAATAAATTATCCTTGTCCCCGTATTTTTTAATTCATACTTTGGAAAAAGATAATTCGGTTCTTCCATAATATATGCGGGCTGAACTTTTACTTTCTTTTTTGACGCCATTTATTTCCTCTTTCTGCCAAGGGTGTTCATTCTTAGCAGTGTTATTGAGATAAGAATCATCAGAAAAAACACGGCTACGCCCGAAGCATACCCGATGTCCATATATAAAAATGCCTTTTTATAAATATACGTGGCTATTACTTCGGACGCCCCTTCCGGGCTTCCGTTTGTCATTATATAGACCTCCGCAAAAACCTGCATTCCGCTTATCATCTGTATAAATATAACCGTCATTATTACCGGAACCATTGAAGGAAGTAATATATGCCTTATCTTTGTCCAAATTCCCGCCCCCAGCAGCGACGCGTCTTCAAATAATACTTTGGGCACATTCTGCAGCCCCGCAAGATATATAAGCATTGCCCATCCGGTATTTTTCCAGACGAATACGATAGCAATTGATAAAAGCACCAGTTTGGGGTTTGTAACCCATCCTATGTGCACGGCATCGCCAAAAAGCGACAGGAAAGAATTTATAAGGCCATAACCCTGATTATACAGCCACTTCCAAAGTATTGCGGCAGGTACCGCCGGGGTTAAAAACGGGATAAAATACAGCACCTTAACAAGCCCGCTTCCCTTTCTCATTTCATATACATACATAGCAAGCATAAAAGGCAGCCATGTACCAAGTACAATTATTATCAGTGTCAGTATGCCGGAATTTTTAAACGCCTGCCAGAAAGACGCGTCATTTAATATTTTGATGAAATTCGCGGCACCGGCATAAACAGGGGTATTTATGGTTTCAAATTTGTTTAAACTTATTATAAAAGTCTTTATCATCGGCATCCAGCTGAACAAAAGGAAAAGCAGCAGGGCCGGAAGTATCAGTTCAATACCAAAAAATTTTCTCTTTATTCCAAGCAGCTTAAGTTTTCCCTTTTCCTCTTCTTTAACCGAAGGAACGGGAAGCTGCGGCCTTTTAAAACTGCCGGGTGTGATCTTTTCCCCAAAACGCCTGTAGCGGAAAGCTTTTTTTAACTTCTGCGAAGCGGTAAGGTTATCCGGTATCTTAACCGTGTTCTCTCCGGTGCCTTTGACAAGGTCGCCCGCGGTGGATATCCTGAATATATTTTTCTGTTCCTGCGCGGGCTGCGGCTTTTTTATCTTTACCACTTCTGCCTGCACGGGAAGCTTGAATTTAATAATCGGAAGGACGGCTTCTCCGCTCTTATGGCTGGTTATCTCGTCATGAATAATGCCTTTTATGGCCTCTTCTGACAGGTCATTTCCGACCCTTCTGAAGATTTCATCACTCATTATATTCCGCCTTTATCTTTTTTTCAAATTCATAAATCACGCCTTCAAAATCCACTTCCCTGTTTGTAAATATTTTTTCCAGAACACTGCGGTTAAAATCTTCCTTTATCATAGGCCATTCGTAAAGCGGCGGTTCTATATGCGCGTATTCAAAAAGCCCTTTTATATTTGCAAATTCAGGCATGTTTATCAGGTTTGTAGCACACGAAAAATCACCCGGAAAAATAGGCAGCTGCAGATTTTTCATCCTTATGTATTTTCCAAGCTGTGCCGGCGGCGAAAGTTCATACTGAATATACCGCCATGCTTTGTCTTTTTTTGACGGGCTTATGGATGAATTGACTATAAAAGCTTCTCCGCCCGCGTGCCACGCCTTTATACCCTGCGGGCCTGCAGGCAAAGGTACTATTTCAACGTTTTTCATATCCAGCCCATACCGCCTTGCCATTACAGGTAATCTTTTAGCAACAGCCGGCATCATTGCTATTTTTCCGCTTGAAAACAGCTGTTCTACATCGGCCTCGTAAAGTATATCAGTAGGCGGAGTCGCCCTGTATTTCCATTTAAGCGCGTGCCAGAATTTTAAAGCCTGTGCCACGGCAGGTTCATTTAAGGCAAGTTTGCCGCCGGTAAAAACGCTGCCGCCCGCCTGCCAGATGAAATCCACAAAGTAAAACATATCGGGTTGAAGCCCTATCCCGTAAACATCGCCTGTCTTTGAATTAATTATGGCGCTGTATTTTATTATATCTTCCCATGTTTCAGGCGCCTTTGTAATTCCGCACCTGTCAAAAATATCCTTTCTGTAAAACATTACCGTAAAAAAAGAATCATATGGTACGCCGTATATTTTTCCGTTTATGTCAACGGAATCCCACATTATTTTAGGCATATAATCTTTCTGTATCCAGTCCGCGGTATATCCGCTTAAATCCGCCAGAAAACCGTGCTTTGCCATTACCGGAACAGCGGTTATCGGTATTCTTACCACATCAGGGCCTTTTCCGCTTGCCATCACGCTTACAAATTCCTGCGGCTTATATTCCCTGCTTATCCCCCTGACTTTAATATCCAAATTATTGCTTTCAAACGATTTTATCCCTTCATTCCAGACTTTTTTCTGAAGGGTATCAGCGTCAGCAGGCATATTCCATACGGTAAGTTCTTCCGCGTAAAGGCAAAAAGACGCAAAAAACATAACCGCTGAAATTAATATTTTAAAAAAGTTTTTCATTACGCTCCTTCAAGTTTTAAAAAAATCTTTTCCACCGCTTCTTCCGGCGTGCCGCACTTTATTATTTCCGGCAGGTCATATGTGTCAATTCCGGCTACGGGCTTTCCCGCTTTAAGCGCAAAAGCTATTTCTGACAAAGTGCCTTCTTTTCCGTCTATGGCCACAAATCCGTCAGCGGTGTTTACTATAACCGTGTTTCGGGCTTCGCCTATTCCCGTTGCCACCGCTATATCAACATATTTATTCGCTGTCTTTTTATTCTTTGAAGGCAGTATTCCCACAGTCACTCCGCCTTCTTTTTTTGCGCCTTTACACGACGCTTCCATAACCCCGGCAAGGCCGCCGCAAACCAAAACAGCCCCTCGGCGCGCTATTTCACGTCCTGTTTTATAAGCGGCTTCATAATGCTTTTTTCCAACTGTATTCCCGCCGATAACCCCGATTACTTTTTTGTTCAAAGTTTTATTTCTTTAAGTTTTTCAGCCGCTACTGAGGCCCACAAAGTGCCCTTTTTTTCTTCCGCTATTTTCTTATAGATATCCAGCGCCTTTTGTTTATCATTAAGTTTAACGTAACAGTCAGCCAGCTTCAGCTTTACATCCGTGGCGTTTGAACTTTTTTCAAACACTTTTGTGTCCTGCCAAGAGTTAACCGCTTCCTGATAATTACCCGACTGATACGAAGCATATCCCCTTCCGCTTAAAGCTTCCGGATACAGGACGCTGCTTTTATATTTCTGAATAAAGGTGTCATAATACTCTATGGCTTCTTTATACATGCCGTTGTTATAATACGCGTTTGCCGCGCCAAGATAAGCGGCAGGAGCCTGGCTTGTGCCTTTATATTTGCTTATGACTTCCAGATAAGTCTGAATTGCTTTTTCATATTTTTCATTCTTCGACCTGAAAAATCCGTACATAGTCATATCGGAATCTTCCACCACGGGCCTGTTAATGTAAAAATTTGCTTCCGACAGAAGCCTTTCCGCTTTAATTTCATTATTTCTGTTAAAATTAATAATCACGGGAATTGCCACTATAATAACAATTGCTATCACCGCTGTTATTATTATATTTTCCGTGTTTTTTGAAGCGTATTTCCTCAGATTTGTTACCAGTTCAGCGAAATCATTTCTTTTGATCATTTTTTTTGCGTCTTTGTGCTTAATCTTTTCCATTTATTTCCTCCGTAGTCCTGTGAGTTGTTTTTTATTTAAGAAATATTGTAACGCCAAGGTCTATTGTCAGAAAAGTGTTAAGGTCGCCCGTGCCGCCGGCAAGCGAAACGTGGTTATAAAGCACTTCCAGATTTGCCGCAAACATTTTAGTTATCGGGTAATTCGCGCCAAGCCCGAATAAAAGCCCGAACGAAGTCTCTGATGTCATTTCAACCGTGGTCATATCTGTCTGCTTGGCATATTTCATTATGTACATTCCTATTCCCGCTTTAAGATACGGCCAGATGAAAAAATCAGGAAGATACGGCGCCCAGGCAAGTTCCGCGTCAATAACAGATGCCGAAAAATTATCCGGAGCAGTTTCGGATTTATACGGCACCGAAATAAAATTAAAACCGCCTCCCGCGGAAAATTCCATGTCAAACCCTTTCCTTGCGGAAATTCCAAAGTTATAGCCGGGGGTGACATGATTTGCAAATTCGCCTATCGGATAAGTTACCCCGCCTTTCGCGTTTATTACCCAATAATCCACATTATAAACTTTGGGCGGCGCCGCCATAACAACCGCTGTTAATAAAACAAATAAAATCATTAATAAAAACTTTTTCATTTATTCCCTCCGCAAAATTAAACTTAAATTTTTATCCCTTTGCTTCTTAATAAAGCTTCAGAATTCATAATTACCTGTAAAATCTGACCCTTATTAAGCCCTGCCTCTGTTAAAACAAGTTCCCTTTTTGCTTTATCAGCAAGATCTGCCGGAGCATGTGAATCCGTATCAAAAACAAGCTTGGCGCCGGCTTTTATAGCAGCCTGCGCTACGTGCTTATTGGTAGTATTATGCCCGTTTCTTGCGGTTATTTCAAGGCAAACGTTATTCTTTGCGGCAAGCGCCGCGTCTTCATCTGAAATATTTCCGGGATGCGCGAGAATATCCACTTTTGCGTCTATCGCCGCCCTGTTTGAACCCGGTTCCACCGGTTCTGTCACTGTTTCCCCGTGAAATACAACCATTTTCGCGCCAAGCGACCTTGCTTTTTTTACAATACCCGCAACAAGCACCGGCGGAATATGGGTAAGTTCCACCCCGGGAAGGCATACTATGTCTTTATATACTTTGTTGGTTTCAGTACAGACTTTTGAAAGGCTTTTAATGACATTTTCAAGATTAGATATGTCAGCGTGGTCAGTTATCGCTATTGCCCTGTACCCTGTTTTTCTTGCCCTCTGAATAAGTTCCGACGGCAGCAGAACACCATCAGAAAAAAATGTATGCGTGTGAAGATCTATCATATACACCCCTTATATTGATGATTGTGAGGCCTGTATTTTTTATGGTGGGCCCGAGACGAATCGAACGTCCGGCCAAAAGTTTAGGAAACTTCTGCTCTATCCACTGAGCTACGGGCCCACTATAAACTAAAAAATACTTGTATATTATATAGAAAAATGGTTTTAATGCAAGAAATTTATTATATGTTTTTTACATCATTGTTGTGTTTTTCATCATTTTTGACCTTAAAACAGAGGCAAAAATAGCAACAGCCAGCACGGAAACAATAACAAGAAGCGATATAACCGTAGGTATTTTTATATAGTGGGCAATAAGCATTTTAATACCTACAAACGCCAGAATTACAGACAACGCGTATTTCAGATAGTGGAATAGTTTCATTACCCCTGCTATCGCAAAATACAGCGCCCTTAATCCCATAATGGCAAATATGTTGGAAGTATAAACAATAAACGGGTCTGTGGTAATGGCAAATATAGCCGGAATTGAATCCACGGCAAAAATTACATCTACAAAACTTATTGTCACCAGCACCACAAAAAGCTGGGTAAAATGGTGTTTCCCGTTTTCTATTTCAATAAAGTTATGATTTTTATATTCCATTTTCATCGGCATTATTTTTGAAAACAATCTTACCATCAGGTTTTTTGAAGGGTCATACTCCTCGTTTTTTTCCGTCACCATCTTTATGGCTATGTAAACCAGAAACACTCCAAAAATATACATTACCCATTCAAATTCCGTGACAAGTTTTATTCCCGCAAGTATAAACGCAGCCCTTAAAATCATAGCCACAAGAATACCGTAAAACAGAACCCTGTGCTGATAAATAGCCGGAACGCGGAAATAATTGAAAACAACTATAAACACAAACAGATTATCCACACTTAATGATTTTTCAATAAGATATCCCGTAAGGTAATCAAGCGCCTGAGCCCTGCCTTCCATAATAAATATAAAGACATTAAAAGCCAGAGCAAGCCCTATCCAGACAAAAGTCCACGCAAGCGACTCTTTAATGGAAACTTCATGATCCCTTTTATGAAAAACCAGCATATCAACCATTATAAGTATGACAACCATTGCGTTAAAACCAATCCACCAAAGCGCGTTGTGTTCCATGCAGTTTCTCCTTAAAACGTTTTTAATAATTCAGTTATTATATACCATAGATATTTTTATGGCAATAAGATACGGAGCTTACCCCCAAAAACTGGACCACTGTAACCGCAAAGTGATAATGTCCTAAATATGCAAAATAGAAATGTCCTATTCCAAGGCGTGGTAGCATAGAAATACGGAGGT
>JAFGWA010000077.1 GCA_016937715.1 Candidatus Goldiibacteriota bacterium | reverse complement strand
TGAAGAAGGTCCCAAGGGTTCGGCTGTTCGCCGATTAAAGTGGTACGTGAGCTGGGTTCAGAACGTCGTGAGACAGTTCGGTCCCTACCTACTGTGGGCGTAAGAGATTTGAAGGGAGCTATTCTTAGTACGAGAGGACCGGAATGGACGAACCTCTGGTGTTCCGGTTATTCCGCCAGGAGTAACGCCGGGTAGCTATGTTCGGAATGGATAAACGCTGAAAGCATCTAAGCGTGAAACCAGCCCTAAGACATGATCTCTCTTTGTGGTAACACAACTAAAGACTCGTTGAAGACTACAACGTTGATAGGTCGGAAGTGTAAGACCCGTAAGGGTTTCAGCTGACCGATACTAATAAGTCGTGAGGTTTGGCCACTATAATAAGAGCGGAGCGCCGGAAGGCGCTCCGTAGAACTAATAAAAGTAAAGATTTACTGCATCTCTGATATTACTCTAAAAAAAATAGATGAATAATGTACGATATCGCCGGTGACCATGGCGGAGGGGAAACACCCGTTCCCATCTCGAACACGGCAGTTAAGCTCTCCAGCGTCGATGATAGTATGCGGGCAGCTGCATGCGAAAGTAGAACGTTGCCGGATTAAAAAAGCAAAAGCCCTGATACGAAAGTATCAGGGCTTTTGTCATTTATGGGGTAATGGTTCTGTTATTTGTTTTTAGGGTTTGTCTTTTGTAGGGATAGCGCTCCCGCGCTGTCCGGTATTTGTCCCTGATTTTAATGTCGTGGTAGACGCGGGTCTTCAGCCCGCGGCAGTTTATTTATTTTTAATGTTGTTTTTGCCATGGTAGGCGCATCCCTTTAGGGTGCGGCAGTTTGTTTTATTATTTACCGTCCATCTGTTTCTCCGACCAACCGAAAAATTTCATTTGTTCAAAACCTGATGTTTTGTTAAACTTGTTTCAAGGGTTAGAGATAAAAACTAATTTAGGATTTGAGGACGTTTATGCTAATAATCATGCTTCAAAGGAATACAATAAACAATGAGTAGATACATTTGATGGAAAATGTATTTGATTATATAGCAATTACTCTTATGCTTATATTATTTTTTGTTTCTTTTATTTCCGTTATAATGTTTGCTTATTATCATCTTAAGATGATTAGGGATATCGAAAAGATAAATCCCGATCTGGCAGACCTTGTATACGGTATTAATTTTCGAAGATTTAATTGGAAAGAATGGGGCAAACTTATTAAGTTTAACACTGCAGGATACCCTGAGTTTGCAGCAAAAATTAAAAAAAGAAATTTTTTTATATACACCATGATGATAAGCGTTGTTCTATTTGTTATTATTTCTTTTATTGTCGTTTTGAAGGTGCAAGGTAATTTTTAGCGGTTTTGCAGATATAAGTGTCAAGGCCTGATTTGTGGCTGTTCTGTTTAAGGTCGGATTTTAGACGGGCTGTAAGACATACGATTAAAACTAATAATATCGGAGGGTTTATGAAGAAAGTGATGATGATTGCAGGATTAATTGTAATTCTATTCTTTATTTCATGTTCCACTGCGCAAAAAATGGATTACTCGGCTGTAAGAAGTTCTGAAGCATCCGGCGTGATGCAGGACAGATCAGTAATAAAAACTGCATCGATATCAGTGTTTGTTGGTTCTATTGAAGATATGGCAAAAAGGGCAAAGGAGATTGTTAGTTCTTCCGGCGGATATGTTATGTATGATTCGCAGGAAAAATCCGATTATTATATGAACGCAAAAGTGCCGCCTGCCAAGCTGGATGAGGTTATGGATCAGATAGGTAAGCTTGGGAAAGAAGAGAAAAGGAACCAGACCAGTGAAGATGTTACGTCCCGATTAAGCGACCTGCAGGCGGTTATTAACAATAAAAAAATCCTGCGTGACAGGCTAAGAAAGCTTACTGACGCATCAAGGGAAATGTCCGAAATAATATCAATGGAAAAAGAACTTTCCAGGCTTCAGGCGGAAATAGATTCGCTGGAGTCGGAGTTGAAAAGTGTTCAGTCACGCGTGGAAATGTCATCGGTTTCTGTATCTTTGAAAATAAAAAGAATTCCCGGGCCTTTGGGATGGATTTTTGTGGGTGTTTACTGGGTTATAGAAAAACTGTTTATCTGGTAGGGTTTATAATACCGCCTAAGCATTTGATGCGTTAATGCTCCGGTGGCTGGAAAAGGGACGCGGCTACCAAGGCGAGAACAAATACAAGACGAGGCGTAATGTATTACGCCTCTACGATAAAAAACAAAACAATGCTTAAAACAAACTGCCGCGGGCTGAAGACCCGCGTCTACCAAGGCGAACCAATTCAAAACATAAAACAACGCGCCCTAAAAGGACGCGGCTACCAGGGCGAAAAAGCAACCAAAACCCCAAATTTACTGTTGAATATCATTACAGAAAAGGTTATATTAAATAATAACTTTGACTAAAAATACGGGAGGGAATATATGAAAAGATTCGTAATCTGTCTTATTGCTGTTCTGTTTTCGTTCACAATGCTTTTTGCGGGATATAAGGAAAATGTGACGGCTGGGGTTAAGGCGTATAAGTCAAAGAATTTCGCGGCGGCGCTGAAATATTTCAGGGCCGCATATTCTGAAAAAGAAAGCCCAAAGCTTAAACAGTACATCACAATGCTTGAAAAAAAGGTGCAGGAATCAGGCGACGACCTTCTTGAAGAAGCGGGAGTGGACTCCGAATACGCGGGCTGGTCTACAAAACAGAATGTTGTGGGTTTAAATACCGTGTTTATTTTCAGCGGGGTTTTTGGTTTAAGGTATGAAAGGCAGATATTGAATAATCTTGGAGTAGGGTTGGAAGGCGGTTACGCGTGGACTGGCGGTTCTGTAAGCGTGCCTTCCGGCAGTTCTTCAGTTTCCGGTTCCGGTTTTGTGGTCGGCGGATTTGTTAACTGGTATCCGCAGCAGCGCGCTTTAAACGCGTGGTATTTAGGGCCTGAGTTCTATTACTATTCATATTCTCTTAAATATGATATTACTACCGTTGATTATTATGATATGTCAGAGACAACAGAAACGGTTAACGCAAGTTATACCATGACCACTTTTGGCGGCCATGGCGGATACAGGTGGATTTTTGATAATGGCATTGGAATTGATCTGTCGCTTGGAGTTTCAATGCTTAACGCCGGAAACATACAGATGGGTGATATGTCAATGACATTATCCGGTATTATTCCGACCTTTGCGGCGCTTGCTTCATACGCGTTTTAAATAACACGAAATACCATGAGAAGGCACGACAAGCAGATACAGGCCAAACGGGAAATAGAAGAAATACTGGCGCTGGGAAAGGTTGTAAGAATTGCCTTTTCCGGGCCGGAGCCGTATTTGCTTCCTTTGAATTATGGTTATAGTAAAGGCGCCATTTATATTCACTGCGCGCCTGCGGGTAAAAAACTTGACCTTATTAAAATCAACCCCAAAGTGGCTTTTGAAGTCACAATTGATGACAGCTTAAAAGCCGGAGAAACGGCCTGCGCTTTTGGGTATAAGTACAGATGCGTAATCGGCAGTGGAACAGTTTCTATTGTTAAGGATGAATGGGAAAAGATAGCGGGCTTAAATGCGCTTATGAAGCAGCAGGCAGGGCTTACCAATCCGCTGTATGAAAAAGAGATGGTTGATAAAGTTGTTGTTTTAAAGGTAATTATAAGCGAAATGACGGGGAAAAAGTCGGGTTTTTAACCGTTTAAACCTAAAAAATAACTCTGAAATTAAATCAAATTCAATTTGATTTTTATTTAAAAACGCCGTATAATCATCTTATAATTCATTTATCAGGAGATAAAAAATCATGATGAAAAAAGCTTACGGTATTTGTCTTGGCGCTTCAACAATAAGCGCTGTTGAAATTGGAAGAGATGGCGATAAAACAGAGGTTATTAAAGTAATAAGAAAAGAACACGACGGCAACCCCAAAGAGGTTTTTGTGGAAGTGGTAAAAGAACTTAATACGGGTGACGCGCCTGTGCTTGTAACAGGCAGAAGGTTCCGTACATACGTTAATTTACCGTCAATTACCGAACCCGAAGCGGTGGAAGAAGCGCTGCAGTTAATTAATCCAAAAGGTGAAAAGTTTGACGCTGTGGTATCTGCGGGCGGGGAAACATTTATGGTATACCGTCTTGATTCCAATTCAAGAATAACCGGTATTTCCACTGGCAATAAATGCGCGTCGGGCACCGGCGAATTTTTTCTTCAGCAGATTAAAAGGATGGACCTTAGCCTTGAAACAGCCATAGAAACAGCATTAAACGGCGAACCGTACGCGGTATCCGGAAGATGTTCCGTGTTCTGCAAGTCCGACTGTACGCACGCTTTAAACAAAGGCGTCCCTGTCGGCAATGTGGCAGCAGGCCTGTGCGATATGATTGCTGAAAAAATTGTTGAACTTGTGGTAAAAGTGCCGCATGAAAAAATAATGATAACAGGCGGAACAGCCCTTAATTCTGCCGTAATCAAATATGTAAAAAAACACCTTGAAAATGTTATAGTTCCAAAAGAAGCCCCTTATGTTGAAGCACTTGGCGCGGCAATGGCCGCTTTTGAAAAGGGCAAAGCTGTTTCAAAAGATATGTTTAATGAAGGTATTACAAGTTTCACCACTCTTATCCCGCTTAAAGAAGCGGAAAAACTTGTTACATTTAATAAGTCAGAACGCGGCATATTAAAAGAAGGCGACAGGTGCATACTTGGGCTTGATGTGGGTTCCACCACCACAAAAGCGGTGCTTTTACGCGCGGATGACGACAAAGTGCTTGCGGACATTTATTTAAGGACAAACGGCAATCCCATAGAAGCTTCGCGTAAATGTTATGAAAGCATCCTGGAACAGATGAAGGGTATTAAAGCAAAAATCGTCGGGATTGGTGTTACAGGTTCCGGAAGGCAGATAGCGGGATTGTATTCCTTAACCGACGGTATTATTAATGAAATCATAGCGCACGCTGCGGCGGCGGTTTATTTTGACCCCGAAGTTGACACCATATTTGAAATAGGCGGGCAGGACGCAAAGTATACACATATCACCGCGGGTGTTGCGTCAGATTACGCCATGAACGAAGCTTGTTCCGCGGGAACGGGTTCTTTCCTTGAAGAGGCCGCTTATGAATCGCTGGGCGTGGATTACAGGGAAATAGCGGATGTGGCAATTAAAGCGAAAAGGCCGCCAAATTTCAATGACCAGTGCGCGGCTTTTATTTCTTCCGACATTAAAAACGCAAGCCATGAAGGTATTACAAGGGAAGACATTCTTGCAGGGCTTGTTTATTCCATCTGTTTTAACTACGTGAACAGGGTAAAAGGGCACAGGCCGGTAGGTAATAAAGTATTTATGCAGGGCGGCGTATGTTACAACAAGGCTGTTCCGCTTGCAATGGCGGCTATCACGCAGAAACCAATTATAGTTCCGCCGGACCCCGGCCTTATGGGCGCTTTCGGTGTCGCGCTTGAAATAAAAAAACGCCTTGCGTTGGGGCTTTTAAAAGAAGAGGATTTTGACCTTGTAAAGATAATCGGCCGCCAGGTAGTCAACGAAAAGCCGTTTGTATGCGCGGGCGGAAAAGAAAAATGCGATTTAAAGTGCAAAATTAACATGATACGCATAGAGGACAAAGTTTATCCTTTCGGCGGCGCGTGCAACAGGTATTACAACCAGAGGTTTAAGATAAACGTGGACGCGGACAAACTGGATTTTGTGACCGCAAGAAACAAGCTGGCCTTTGAAAAGTACTGCCCGGCGCTGCCTGTAGATGAAAAAGCTCCGTCCATTGGGATAAATAAAAGTTTTATTGTGCATCAGCTGTTCCCGCTTTATTACAATTTCTTTTCAACGCTTGGGTGCAAAATTATAACATCCGAAGAGATGGATGAAGACGCGCTGCATAAACAGACCACTTCTTTCTGTTATCCGGCGCAGGTATCGCTTGCCATGTTTTCAAATCTTATTTCCAAGAATCCTGATTTCTATTTTATGCCGCACGTGGAAGAAATGAATGTGGAAAACGGGGAGCCAAGAAAAGAATTCTCCGCCACCTGTATCTTTACTCAGGGCGAAGCGTTCTGGATGAAACAGATATTCAGGGACAAGGGTATTGAAAACAAGATGATAACCACAACGCTGAATTTTGCAAACGGTTATGAAAAAGAAAAAGACAAGTTTGTGGAAATAGGAAAAAGAATAGGTTTTACCGCCAAAAAGTCGGCTGAAGCGTATGAAAAAGCGCTGTCAGTGCAGGCGGCATACAGGGAAGAAAAGAAAAAGCTTGGCCGTGAAGTTATTGAAGAACTTCACAAACACCCGGAAAAAACCGCGGTTGTCCTTTTTGGCGCGCCTCATAACGCCTTTAATGCTGACACAAATAAGGGTATCCCCAAGAAACTTACCACACGCGGCTACATGGTAATACCGTTTGATATTCTTCCCACAGAGCACGAGATAATTGAAGACCCGCACGACGGCTATATGCACTGGGAAATTGGGCAGAAAGTAATTAAAGGTTCTCAGATAGTAAAAAAAGACAACCAGCTTTTTGGAATGTATATTACAAATTTCCTTTGCGCCATTGATTCGCTGCTGGTAACTTATTTCAGGCGTATAATGAAACAGAAACCTTCGCTGACGCTTGAAATAGACGGGCACACGGCAGACGCGGGAATTGACACAAGGGTGGAAGCGTTTATTGATGTTGTTAAGAACTACCTTGAAATAACAAAGAAAGAACAGGAAGTGGTGCATTCGTCATACGTGCCCGCCCGCATATCTGTGGAAAATACGGGTATGTTTTTTGTGGATTCTGAAGGAGAAAAATTCAAGCTTACAGACAAACGGGTTAAAATGATTCTGCCAAACATGGGCGACCTGACAACCCCTCTTGTGGCGGCTATTTTCAGAAAAGAAGGGGTAAACACAGAGGCAATGGGTGTTGCGGATAAGGAAACGCTTAGGCTTGGAAGAAGCGTGACTACGGGAAAAGAGTGCCTTCCTATGGTGCTGTGTATCGGGTCCATGCTTAAGTATCTGAATACAAGGGAAAATAAAGATGAAAAACTTGTGGTCTTTCAGCCAAGGGCCGCGGGCTACTGCAGGCTTGGCCAGTATCACGTGTTTATGAATATGCTTATAAGGGAAAGAAAACTGAAAGATGTGGCGCTTTTATCGCTTGCCAATGAAGAAAGGTATACAGGATTCGGACCCAAACTTATGATAAACGCATGGTACGCGCTTTTGACCGGTGATGTGATGGATGATATAAGAAATTCCATCTGGACAATTGCCAAAGACCCGATAACAGGTGAGGAAATACTGAATCAGGAACATAAAAAAATAGAAAAGGCGCTTGACGGCACTTCGGGAATTGATTTTTATAAGCAGCTTAAAATGTCGGCAAAAGTACTGTCTCAGATACCGCTTAAGATGAAGCTGCATGAAGCGCCTGAAGTTTCGGTGATGGGAGAAATATTTGTAAGAAGGGATTCGTTTTCAAATAAGGGTATTGCAAAACGCCTGGCGGAAAAAGGATTTATTGCCAGAACCGCGCATATTTCCGAATGGCTGTATTATCTTACATATATGATAGAAAACAAGCTTCACATACCGGACTATACAATGCTTGGCTGGCTTGAATATAAAATCACTGATGTCACTCAGCGTTATATGGAAATGAAAGTGAAAAAGATTCTTGAAAAATCCGGCCTTTACAAAGCTGAAGCGGTTGATATTGATGAAATTGTGAAGTTCTCGGAACACATACTTCCCAGGACGCTTAAAGGAGAACCGGGAATGATTATGGGTGTTACAATGCGCGACGTATTTAACAAATACGCGGGTGTGGTAAATATCGGGCCTTTCTCGTGTATGCCGGTAAGGTTCACTGAAGCAGTTGTGGCAAACAGCCTTGATATGAAAGGCAAGCAGGAAGCATATAAGTTTGCCGGTGAAGCGCTTGACCAGGGAGCGTTCGGCGATGAAGAAAGGATGCCGTTTTTAACAATTGAGGCGGATGGTAATCCATATCCGCAGCTTTTAGAAGCGCGTTTTGACAGCTTCAGCCTGCAGGCCGGCAGGGTAGCGGAAAAGCAGGGCAAGAAAGTCGCTGTAAAAGTAAATTAAAAATATATTTATTTAATGAAAAGCGCGGGCTTTATGTCTGCGCTTTTTTTATCGGGAGAATGCGGTGGATGAAAATATTCGCGTGATATACGAAGATGACAATTACGCGGTGGTTGAAAAACACGCCGGTGTTTTGACCATTCCGGACAGATACAAGCCGGAGCTGTTTAACCTTTATAACGCGCTTAATGAAAAATACGGAAAAATATTTATTGTGCACAGACTGGATAAAGACACAAGCGGTGTCATTGTTTTTGCCAGGAATGCCGAAGCAC
The DNA here is from genome assembly GCA_016937715.1 of Candidatus Goldiibacteriota bacterium. NCBI lineage: Bacteria > Candidatus Goldiibacteriota > Candidatus Goldiibacteriota bacterium. The sequence continues at coordinate 4,713 of JAFGWA010000077.1, read as the reverse complement.
ACAGGGATTTAAGCATTAAATTTGAAAAAGGCGAAGCGCGCAAAACATACCTTGCTGTAATAAAGGGGATTCCGGAAAAAGAAAGCGGAATAATTGACCTGCCGTTGGCGCCGTTAAAAAATTATAAAAACATAATGGCGGTAAATTATAAAATTGGAAAGAAAGCCGTAACTTCGTACAAAATTCTGCAGAAGTATAAAGGTTATTCATTAGCCGAAGTAAAACTTTTAACAGGCAGAATGCACCAGATAAGGTCGCATTTTCGGGCGATAGGAAATCCTTTGGCGCTGGATACCCTTTATACGGACAAACATAAACAAAGCATAACAGCCGGAGAAATTTTAAACACGGATGATGATAGGGAATTGATATCCAGGCTTACGCTTCATGCCGCGCAGATTCAGTTTGAAAATATCAAAAATATAAAAGTTAAATTCGGAGCGCCTTTGCCCGACGATATGGCTTTGTTAATAAAAACCCTTCAAAAAACCCCATAAGTATTACTTGTTTATCTACATTTAGTTAAACGGTTAACCAAATTACGAAAATAATAGGGAAAAAAATTTGACTTTTCGTTACTTAACCGGTTAAACTTACCTTAAGAGTGAAACACTGTTCCGGATAAAGATAAGCGGGTTAGTTTTGACGTTAAAATAGATGAAAAAAAATGATAAAACGTTTTAATAGATATATCGGAGGTGAAAAGATGGGTAAAAAAGTGGTGCTTTTTGTATGTGCGGCTTTTTTAATGTCTTCTTTTGTTTTTGCCCAGCCAAGAATTAACAGTTTTACTATGACACCTCCAAACCCTTCTTTTGGCGATGCTGTAACCGTTCATATTGAATATTGCGCGCAAAATTATACTCCGGGGATGGTTGATCTTGCCATTAGCACTCAGCCTACGCGTGTTAATGCCGCGTTATCGGGAGTTGGGCAGGTTTTTGTAATTTCCAAAGCCGGATTTGATGTTCATACATCAAGGCCTGCCGCGACACAGGGCGGTGAAATAGGATATCCTGCCAGTACAACTACCAATGCCGCGCCTGTCTGTAATGACTGTAACAGCGCAAGCCCAAACGGACAGTTGTATGTAAAAGACTGGGTTGTTCACGTACCATCAGCTGATAATTTTCCGGGTTGTGTTGTGGATAATTTATACATGCACGTTGGTTTTAAGGATAATAATATGCAGGAGAATGACTGGCATAACCTGCAGGAACCAACATGCGCGGGAAAATCTTTAACCTGGGCAATGCCTCTTTTGCCGGCTGAATTTAATATCAGAAAACGGGTGGAAGGGGTAATTCAGGAACAAAATGATCTTGTATTGTTCTCTGTGGATTATTCATATTCAAACGGAAGGCTTACGATTACAGATACAATCCCATCCGCGTGGGGCGGAGACCTTGAACTTGTTTCTTTTGGACCAACTGCAATTACCGGCGGAATAGTCAGCGGCCCCGCACCGGGAGCTACAAGCGGTACTTTTTCATGGCAGCTTCCTGACAGAACCGGGGTTAAGGGTGTGGCAGACGGAACGGTATGGATGCTTTACAGGCTTACAACAACTGTTCCTGTTGGCTCTCCAAGGACTTATACAAATACAGTAAACGGCGTAATGAATGGCATAACAAAAAGCGATGATGCATCCATTATTACAGGGCAGGCCGCTATAGACCTTGAAAAGACACAAAGCCAGACGCTTGCATATCCCGGCGATATTGTCACATATACTTTGGAATATAATATTAACGGGTCAAAACTTATCGCGTATCAGCCCTTTGATGACATAAGCGGCGTATACACTTCAACAGCACCGTCGGGCTGGCAGTTTTTGCCGCAGAACAGCACAAACGGAACATGGACAATACAGGATCCGTGTAATACAGGCGACAGGATAATAACCGGCGCGGTTTCGTCAGAAGCGTATCCCGCGATGATATATACAGGGCAGCCTTTCTGTGAAGGTACTATTGTGGCGGACGCGCTTATAAATCCGGGTAACACGGCAACAGCCCAGTATGAAGGGGCGGACGCGCTGATAATAATAAGAAATAACGGTGTTGTTGGCACGGGAAATATGGCATACGCTTTGGGCATTTCAATTGATGATAATTTTGGAGATAATCCAAATGGCAATGTGGGTTTTCAGAAATGTACTTCATCCGGATGTATATGGCCTTTGTCGGTTAATAATATTCAGATAGTGGGTAATAAATGGTACAGGATAAAGATAGACGTGGACGGTGTTACATTCAGGGCTAAGGTGTGGCCAAAAGGCGACTTAGAGCCGACAGGCTATACAATAACATGGACTGACCCATCACCTGTGGGAATGACATGCGATCCTGCCAATCCGGCAGGCTGGTATGCAGGGGTAGGCGAACAGGGCGGAGCTGTGGGTTCAACACAGGACAGTTATAATAATTTTATGTTGTACGAACCAAGGATAGCTGAAAACGCGGTGTTATACGACACGGTGCCTCTGGATATTGCCTATGTCGGCGCAAGTACCGTTCCTGCTGCCACTAATCCCATGGTCAGATGGAATTTAAATAATATAATGAATGAAGGCGGTACATTTACATGGTGGGGTGAAGTGACAGGGTGCGGCCCTATTACCAATGTCGGCGCCATTGATGCTGACGACCCTGTTTTGCCTGTTTTTTCAAATGAAGTTATAATGAGTATTTACTGCGGTTCGCCCACTGTCACGCCCACTGTTACCGTAACTATGACTTCAACGCCGACAAGAACAAGCACGCCGACATCCACAATGACCGCGACAAGGACAGTTACAAATACAGCCACGCCTACAAGGACGGCTACCGCGACAAGTACGGTAACTTATACGCGCACCGCCACGCCCACATCAACGGCTACAAGAACAATTACAGACACGGCAACACCTACAGTTACATTTACTGTATCCGCCACAAGGACAGCTACAAGGACAATAACAGAGACGGCAACGGCGTCTGTGACATTCACCGTATCTGCCACAAGGACCGCGACTAAGACAATAACCAGCACAGCCACGCCGACCGTTTCTTTTACAAATACGCCCACGGCAACGCCCACATCAACCATAACTGTGACAAGGACCAATACGCCTTCCAACACTCCAACTCCCACAATCACGCAGACTTACTGGGAATCAATGACAAACACCCCGACAATTACAATAACAAGGACAGCCACACCTACGGCGACACAGACAAAAACTGTCACATTTACATCCACAATGACGGATACAAAGACCGTAACTGCCACAAGGACGGCAACGCCCACTGTAACGCTGACGCATATGGATACCGCGACAAATACCAAAACTATAACTTTAACAAGGACACCCACACCCACGCATACGCAGACATTAACGGTTACCGCAACTTCGACAAGCACGGCAACAAGGACAAATACGCGCACAGTTACACCCACTGCGACACAGACTGATACGGCAACTATAACAATAACTGTGACAGATACTTTTACAATGACCGCGACACCCACCATAACCCCAAGCCCAACTATTACAATGACTCTTCCGCCTTTTCCTTATGTCTTAAGGATAGGAGTGTATAATGAAGCGGGTGAAAGGGTAAAGCTTATCTGTTCCGTTCCCACAAATAAACTAATGAGCGATGTGGATTTTCTTTCAAACGGTGATGCCACGGATGTTATAAGCAATGGCGCGGATATTACCATAACTTTAAACGGCGTTGAAACCCCGTATAATATCGGCGATGGTTATACGTCGTTTATTTGGGACGGCAAAAATGACCAGGCGCAGTATGTGGCAAACGGGCCTTATTACATTAAATTGGAGCAGCTGGATGAATACGGCCACACCACGTCGCTTATTAAAGATATGCAGTCCATCCGTTATGAAGAAGGGGTGGAAGGAAGAATATATAATTCCGCGGGTGAACTTGTAAAGTTGCTAAGGACCCAGCCTTCTGCTAAAGGGCAGAAAGTGGCGCTGAAAATTCAGGATATAATAATAATTGAACCGCAAAGCCCGAAGATAAAATTGTATTATAATGAAGATGAATATCTGGAATGGGACGGCACAAATGAAGAGGGCCTTGCCGTAACCAACGGGACATATGAAATTCAGGTAATAATGAAGACCGCTGAAGGCAGGGTAATAGAGGCATCAAAAAGCGTAATTATTCTTACAGAAAAGACAGACTACCTGGCAGACCCGGTTATTGCGCCTAACCCTGTGACGCATAAAGAAGGGCGCACGTTAATTGTATGGGATCCGTTTGCTTGTTGTAATTCTGCTGCTTCAAAGGGCGTAATGGAAATAAGGATATACAGCCTTGCAGGGGAAAAGGTAAAAGAAATCCGGTGCGCGCTGCAGCAAGGCGCCGTAGAGTGGAATTTAAAGTCCGAATCCGGCGGCCTGGTATCCAACGGCGTGTATGTTGTGGTACTTGAAGCGATACGTGATGACGGGCAGTTAAACAGGAAAAAAATTAAAATGGCGATAAAGTAAGTCTTTTGATACTTTTCTTGTATTGTTAATTTGATTTTGTAGGGACAGCGCTCCCGCGCTGTCCGCGCAGTTGATGTTTTGTCTTTAAAGGGGAAATCGGTCATTATTACAAAAACAAAAAAACGGACAGCGCGGGAGCGCTGGTACATTGTAAAAAATTACTCCCCTTTTGTTAGAAACACGGTAAAGTGTTTTTAAATCAAAAGAGG
>JAFGWA010000076.1 GCA_016937715.1 Candidatus Goldiibacteriota bacterium | reverse complement strand
ATGGCGGGAGTGACGAGGCTCGAACTCGCGACCTTCTGCGTGACAGGCAGACGCTCTAACCAACTGAGCTACACCCCCGCTTAACTTTTTGTTTTAAGCGGTTTTCTATTATCTACTATCTTTAATACAATTTCAACTATGTAAATTTATGGTGGGCGCTGAGGGACTCGAACCCCCGACCCTCTGCTTGTAAGGCAGATGCTCTAACCAACTGAGCTAAGCGCCCATCTGTATATGATTTCAATCAAACTAACCTGTTAAAGAAACTTTATAACTACCAAGTCTTTTGGAGCGGGAGACCGGGTTCGAACCGGCGACATCCAGCTTGGAAGGCTAGCGCTCTACCAACTGAGCTACTCCCGCATTTAATAATTAAAAAGACTGCAAGATTATACAAGAATACGCTGAAATTTCAAGCATATTTCACATATAAAAATATAATGGTGGGGAGGGATGGGTTCGAACCATCGAAGGCGTTAGCCAACAGATTTACAGTCTGCCCCGTTTAGCCACTCTGGAACCTCCCCACTATTTCGTGTCATCTCTTTATCTTTTTAAGAACAATTCTCTGTATCTTTAAATCAACTACCGCGGGCTAAAGACCCGCGTCTACCAGATCTTTTCTATCTATTTTTCTATGGAGCTGGCGAGAGGACTTGAACCTCCGACCATCTGATTACAAATCAGACGCTCTACCACTGAGCTACGCCAGCCCATATACTTTTTATATCTTAAATTTCGGCGTTATGAACAACGCACCCTAAAGGGTGCGGCTACCAGATCTAAACCAAGCATCCAAGCCTCTAAGCTTCCACGCCTCTAATTTTCCTCATCCGTTCATAGAAAACAACAGCAGCGGCGTTTGACACGTTTAAAGAGTCAATTCTGCCTTTCTGTTTTATCTTAACAAGAAAGTCACAGTTTTTCTTTACCAGTTCTCTCATTCCTGCGCCTTCATTGCCCAGGACAAAAGCTGTCTTTTTGTCAAAATCTGTTTCATCTATATATTTATCGCCTTTTAAATCAAGGCCATAAATCCAGAAACCATTCTTTTTTAAAATCTCAAGAGCGTTATTGATATTGCTTACAACCACCATTTCTATGTATTCCGCTGCACCGGCTGAAACTTTATAAGCAGCATCATTCACCGGCGACTGCCTTTTTGAAGTCACAATTATACCACAGACACCAAAAACTTCGCAACTTCTAATTATAGCTCCAAGGTTGTGCGGGTCTTCTATGGAATCCAGCACAGCCACTGTTATATTCTCTTCTCCCGCGTGTTTTCTTAAAAATTCGTCAATGCCCCACGCTTTTAACCCTTCTATTGACGCGGCAACTCCCTGATGCTTGTCTGTGCCTGTTATCTTTTCAAGGTTCTTTTTGTCAGTTATGGTTATTTTAGCGCCGGTTTGCCTTACCTCTTCAATTACATCCGACATTTTCTCCGCGTCTTTTAAGACAACAAGTTCATATATTTTTCTGTCATTTTTTATTACTTCTCTTATAACATTTCTGCCGTATACCCACATGCTATTGTAACTCCCTTATGATATATGTCCGCGCCTTGGTGAATTCAAGGATGTAACCCGTATCCGCCGCTTTTTTCTTTAATAAATCCGCTTCTTCATATTTCTTTTCTGCACGTAAAACACCTATCTGTTTTACCAGATCAACAACCTGCAGGTCAACCGGTTTTATTTCCGGCACTATGCCAAGCACCCCGCCCATTACACGCAATACAGCGTCATATTCGGCGGCGTCCGTGTCTGTCATATTCGGCAGTTTTGACTTAATTTCCGCAAGGCAGTTATATATCACCGCCTGCGCTTTGGATGTATTAAAATCTTCATCCATGGAACTTTTAAATTCCGCTATGAATTTATTATCCGGTTTTATCTGCTCATTAATATTAATACCCTCAAGGCGCTGGTTTAAACGCTGAAGGGTATAATAGTACTCGGAATACCCTTTTTTTACAGGCTCCATATTTTCATATGAAAAATCAAGCGGCCCGCGGTAATGCGCTGATAATATAAACATCCTTATAACTTCCGCGGAAAAATCCTTTAACAGGTCGCGTACCATTACAAAGTTGCCTTTTGATTTGGACATCTTTTCGCCCTTAATATTCATATATCCGCCGTGCATCCAGTACTTGGCAAACTCTTTGCCTGTGCACGCCTCTGACTGCGCTATTTCATTTTCGTGGTGCGGGAATATTAAATCCGCCCCGCCGCCGTGAATGTCAAATGTTTCAGCAAGGTATTTTGATGACATAACGGAGCATTCAATGTGCCAGCCCGGCCTGCCCTTGCCCCACGGGCTTTCCCAGAACGGCTCTCCCGGCTTGGAAAATTTCCATAGCGCGAAATCCAGCGGGCTTTTCTTTTCTTCATCAACATCCACCCTTGCGCCTTCCTGCAGGTCGTCAATATTTCTGTGTGACAATTTGCCGTATCCGTTAAAACTTGCCACGCTGAAATACACGCCGTTTTTTGACGCGTAGGCATTGCCCTTTTCTATTAATACAGATATCATCTTAATCATGCCTTCAATTTCTTCTGTGGCGCGCGGGCTTACATCAGGTTTTTTCACTTTAAGCGCCTGAGTGTCTTCAAAATACGCGTCAGTATATTTATTTACCACGTCCTGCCAGGTAATATTTTCTGCCGCTGCCTTATTTATTATTTTATCTTCAATATCAGTGATGTTCTGGACAAATATCACTTTATACCCGCTGTATTCAAAGTATTTTCTTATGGTGTCAAAAACCACGAATATCCTGGCATTGCCTATATGAAAGTAGTTATATACCGTCGGCCCGCAGACGTACATTTTCACTTCGCCTGCCGTTACAGGTACAAACTCCTCTGTTTTTCCCGTCATTGTATTGTGAAGCTTTATCATTTACGCTTTCTCCTTAAGCACTGCAACCGCGTGCGCGCTTACGCCTTCTTTGGCGCCGGTGAATCCAAGGCCTTCTTCTGTCGTGGCCTTAATTGCCACCTGTGACTCTTTAACGCCAAGGCACTGCGCCAGCGATGTTTTTATCTTTTCTATGTATGGGGCAACCCGTGGGTACTCTGCCACTATTATTGAATCCACATTGCCTATCACATAACCTTCTTTTTCAATAAGTTCCTTTACCTGCTTTAAAAGTTCCGTGCTTCTTATCCCCTTATATTTTTCATCCTTATCCGAAAAATAATACCCTATGTCGCGAAGCCCCGCCGCGCCCAGCATTGCGTCCATTATGGCGTGAATAAGGACATCCGCGTCTGAGTGGCCTTCCAGCCCGAATTCGGCTTTTTCAAATTCCACTCCGCCTAAAAACAGCCGCCTGCCTCTTTTTAACCTGTGTACGTCATATCCAATGCCTACCCGCACTTAAATCACCCCTTTAATTTCTTAAAATACGGCAGGGCTTTTAATATTTCAAGGTCCTGCTGCGTGGTTACTTTTATGTTAATGCCTTCGTATTCCACAGCCTTTACTTTTTTTCCGCGCGTTTCAAACAAAAGCGCGTCATCTGTCGGTTTAAGTTTATTAAGTTCTGTGGTTTCATACGCTTTAAGGATTTCTTTATAACAAAATCCCTGCGGCGTTTCTGCCGTCCTTAATTCATTCCTGTCCAGCGTTCCATTTAAAAAACCGCCCTTAACCTTTTTTACTGTTAAGGATACTTTTTTAACAGGAATTGCCGCGGAATATTTTGTCAGTTCTTTTAAAACGTCCGTAATCAGGCTTGGTTCAAAATAAGGCCTTGCCCCGTCATGAATAAGAACGTTATCCGGCATTACCGGTTTTAAAAACTTTAAGGCGTTATAGACGGAGTCATATCTTTCCGCGCCCCCATCTATAACGCCTGCTACTTTTTTGAAACCATATTTCTTAACTATCTTTTTTTCGGCAAATTCCCTGTAATCAGGGGATACCACCAGCAGTATCAGTCCTATTTCACGCGACTTTTCAAAAACAGATACCGCGTGCGCAAGAATTTCCCTGCCTTTTAACTTAAGATACTGTTTGGGTACGGCGCCGCCAAAGCGTTTACCGCTTCCGGCAGCCACAATTATTGCCGCTGTCTTCATTCATTTTCCTTTTTTGGTTCTTCGCTGTGTGCTTCACTTACAGGCGCGCTCTGCGTGTTGCTGTTAGTGTTGTTATTACGGTTTTGGTTCCTGTCATTACGGCGGAACGGCCTTTTAAAATATCCGCGCGCGCCGCGATTTTCGCGGCTGTCGCCGCCCTGTTCGTATCTGGCAAATATCATCCTTCCTGCGTCTGTCTGCAGTACGTTGGTAACCACCACATCTATCTTCTTATTAAGAAGTTTCCTGGCGTTATCCACCACTATCATTGTGCCGTCAGTAAGGTATGCTATTCCCTGTTCTTTTTCTTTTCCTTCCTTCATAATTTTCACGCCTATGCGCTCGCCGGGAAGGAAAGACGGCTTTACCGAGTTGGAAAGGTCATTAATGTTAAGAATCTTAACGCCCTGAATCTCCGCGGTTTTATTAAGATTATAATCGTTAGTAATAATTTTAGCGCCCGTCTCTTTTGCCATTAATACCAGTTTCTGGTCAACTTCCCTGGTCTGCGGATAATCCTTATCAACTATTTCCAGCGTAACGCTTGGCATCTTGCGCAGGTCATTTAAAATATCCAGCCCTCTGCGCCCCTTGCTTCTTTTCATGTGATCCGACGAATCAGCAATATACTGAAGTTCGTGAAGCACAAATTTAGGCGCGATAAGCGTGCCTTCCAGAAATCCGGCCCTGCAGATATCCTTGATCCTTCCGTCAATAATGACGCTGGTATCAAGTAATTTAGGGTAAACTGACCCCTTTTTTGCCTCTTTTCCTGACAGGAATATGTCGCCGATAATCATTAAGGCCGCGGCTGCCGCGCCGGACAATGTAATAATCCCGTATAACGCATTGGATTTATAAAGCATAACCCCGGCAGAAACCGAAACTGCCATGAACAACAGATAAATAAAATACTTCATTCTTTTCTCACCACCTTTTAATTTAGTCCGCGCTTTATTTATAACCTTGTAAGCGCGCTTACGTTTGCTATTTTAATAATTTCCATTTTGCTTTTTCCCGCCTTTGAACGCTCCGGCACGTATGCTGTTTTAAAACCCATTCTTTCCGCCTCTGCCAGGCGCTGTTCCAGAAACCGCACCGGCCTTACTTCGCCGTCCAGCCCCAGCTCCCCAAGAAATACTGACTTGGTGGAAACCGGCCTGCCTGTGTGGCTGCTGTATATGGCGGCGGCGGCGCCTAAATCTGCCGCTGTTTCAACTATTTTTATGCCGCCTGCCACATTTAAAAATATGTCGCAGTTATCAAGTTTTAAATCAAGATTTTTTTCAAGAATCGCCACTATAAGAAGAAACCTGTTGTAATCAATACCCGTAACCGTCCTCTGCGGATTGCCGTAGCTTCTGCGCACGGTTAACGCCTGAATTTCCAGCAAAAGGGCGCGCGTGCCTTCCATTACTGTTACTATTCCGCTGCCTGTCTTTGTTTCCTTCATTTCATCCAGCAGTAATTTAGACGGGCTTTTTACTTCTTTGATACCCGAAGCCTGCATGTCAAATATCCCTATTTCGTTGGTGGAGCCAAACCTGTTTTTAACCGCCCTTAATACCTTAAACTGGTAATACTTTTCCGCTTCAAGGTATAAAACCGCGTCCACCATGTGTTCAAGCATCTTAGGGCCGGCAATTGAGCCTTCTTTTGTCACATGCCCTATTATTATCACCGGCACGTTTGTCTTTTTTGCGGAATATAAAAGCTGGGCGCAGCTTTCCCTTAACTGGTTAACGCTTCCTGCCGCGCCTTCAATCTCTTCTTTATACACTGTCTGTATTGAATCCACCACCACAAGGGCGGGTTTGTCTTTTTCAATTATTTCCGATATTTTTTCAACCGAAGTCTCTGACATTACCTTCAGCGATTCCGATTTAATTCCCGTCCTGTCCGCCCTCATTTTAATCTGCCTTAAGGACTCTTCTCCCGACACGTACAGCACATTGCCATAACGCGCGGCTATCCTGTCAGCAATGTCCAGCGCGATTGTGGACTTGCCCACGCCCGGTTCGCCGCCCATTAAAACAAGCGAACCCTTTACAATGCCGCCGCCGAACACTCTGTCTGCTTCTTCTATTCCGGTCTGTATGCGCTCTTCTTCGCCTGCTTTAATATCCTTAAGCGGGCTTGCCGCAGACGCGCTTTCAAACTTTCTGTAATCGGCGCCGGCTTTGCCCTTAAATTCTGTTTCTTCCTGAAACGTGTTAAACTCGTTGCAGGAAGGGCACTTTCCAAGCCATTTCGCCGACTGATACCCGCAGCTTGCGCAGGAAAATACCGTCTTTTTTTTCAACTTTAATCCTTTTACCGGTTAATTAAATTCCCAAATCTTTATTCTGAATCTTACCCGCTACCATTTCAGTGAACTTTGAAAAGTCCACTCCTTTTTCTTCTTCGCCCGTTCTCTTTCTTACTGATACGGTCCTGCTTTCCACTTCTTTGTCGCCAAGAATTAACATATACGGCACTTTGTCCATTGTGGCTTTTCTTATCTTGGCTCCTATTTTTTCGCTGTCAAGATCAAGAGCAACCCTGATATTATTTTTCTTCAAAACCGCTGCCAGTTCTTTCGCGTAATCATCGCAGCGCTCTGTAATGGTTAAAATCATTACCTGTTTTGGCGCAAGCCATACAGGGAAAGCGCCTTTGTAATGCTCTATCAACACGCCAAAGAACCGCTCTAAAGAACCCATAAGCGCCCTGTGTATCATAATCGCCCTGTGTTCTTTGCCGTCTTTTCCCGTGTAGTTGATGTTAAAACGTTCCGGCAGGTTAAAGTCCACCTGAATTGTGGAGCACTGCCACGTTCTGTTAAGCGCGTCTTTTATTTTAATGTCTATCTTTGGCCCGTAAAAAGCGCCGCCGCCTTCATCTGTGCCGTACTTAAGCCCCGCAATTGAAAGCGCAGACTTTAAAGCGTCCTGCGCTTTTATCCATACTGAATCATCGCCGATATGGTCGGCAGGCATAGTGCTTAAATACACTTCAAATTCAGAGAAGCCGAATGTCCTTAAAATAAACATGACAAAATTCAGTGCTTCAATAATTTCAGATTCCAGCTGGTCTTCCCTGCAGAAAATATGCGCGTCGTCCTGTGTAAAGCCGCGGACCCTCATCAACCCGTGCAGGACGCCCGACTTTTCATACCTGTAAACAGTTCCAAGTTCCGCCCATCTTAAAGGAAGGTCGCGGTAGCTTTTCTTGCCGTTATTGTACATAAGTATGTGAAACGGGCAGTTCATTGGTTTAAGCTGGTATTCCATTTTGTCTATGTTCATAGTGTCAAACATGCTGTCGCGGTAAAAACCGGTATGCCCGGAAGTATTCCACAAATCAATCTTTGCTATATGCGGGGAGAATATAAGGTCATAACCGTTTTTTATGTGTTCGTTGCGCCAGAAATCTTCCATTTCTTTTCTTATAACGCCGCCCTTTGGGTGCCAGTAGATTAAACCGGGCCCAAACTCTTCATGCGTGGAGAATAAATCAAGTTCTTTCCCAAGTTTTCTGTGGTCGCGCTGTTTTGCCTCTTCAACCGTGTGCAGATACTGTTCCAGCATTTCCTTTGAAGGAAAAGAAATACCGTAAATCCTCTGAAGCATTTTATTTTTTTCATCGCCGCGCCAGTAAGCACCGGCAAGCTTTAAAAGCTTTACGGCTTTTATCTTTTTCGCAAGGCCTATATGGGGCCCGCGGCAAAGGTCTGTAAACCCGGCCGTGGTGTATGTGCTTACGGTATCGTCATTAATAGCTTCAATAATTTCCACTTTGTAATTTTCGCCCATGTCAGAAAACATCTTTATGGCGTCTTTTTTTGATATTTCCTGCCTTGAAAAAGCCGCGTTTTCTTTTATCACTTTCATCATCTCTTCTTCAATTTTTACAAGGTCATCATCGCCAAAACTTTTTTCCCTGTCAAAATCATAATAGAATCCTTCGTCTATGGAAGGCCCTATTGTCACCTTTGTATCGGGAAAAAGCCTTTTAACAGCCGCAGCCATAACATGCGAAGTACTGTGCCAGAAAGCCTGTTTTCCTTCCGCGTCTTCAAAAGTAAACGCCTTTAATTCGCCGCCTTCATTTAACGGCGTGCCAAGGTCAATAAATTTTCCGTTTATTGAAGCCACAAGAAAAGCGGACGTCTCTGTTTCCGCTTCTTTTAATATTTCTATGGCCCTTTTGCCCTGTTCTGCCCGGTACTCTTTGCCTTTATAATTAACCGTTATCATGCCCATGTCAGTCTCCTTTTGCTTTGCCTTTCAGTTATAAAATAAATTGTTTTTTAAAAACCACTCTTGTAGGGACAGCGCTCCCGCGCTGTCCGTTTAAAACCGTAACCAATAAAACCTATTTATTTGTTAAAAAAAACATCAGCTGTTCAAGTTCCAGCGCAAGGTCCACGTTTCTTATTATTATGTCTTCATCGCTTACCAGATGCTTGCCCGCGAAATTAAGAACTCCCTTAATGGGGGTTTTTTTAAGTTTGGTAAAAATATCCGGTATGACAGCAGCCGGGGTGGTGATTATTAAAATTTCTATCTTCTCTTTTTTTATAACTTTTTCCATGTCTTCAGAACCGTATATTTTTACCCCGTCTAATTCCCAGCCCACTTTATCCGGGTCCACGTCAAATCCCGCCACCACTTTAAAACCCCTTGCTTCAAAACCGCGGTACATTAAAAGCGCGCTGCCAAGATTTCCCGTGCCGACCACGGCAACCCTTACGCCCTTATGCGTCCCCAGTATCTTAGAAATATTCTCTTTTAACTGCTCCACGTGATAGCCAAAACCCCTGCGCCCAAACTTGCCGAAATACGCAAGATCTTTTCTTACCTGCGCGGGATTTAGCCCTATCTGCTTTGCCACCTGTTCCGAAGACACGTATTCCACGCTGCCCGCGGAGAGTTCCGAAAAACATTTTAGATATAACGAAAGCCTGTTTACCGTGGGAAGCGGTATTTTTTTTATCATTTTGTTTCACCTTTTTTATCTTTATCAAGGTTTATCAGGTCATTCATTTTAAAGGAATGTTCGTGCGATTTCATGTAATCATCAAGCTGTTTTTTCTCTTCGGTCATCTCTATATCGCGGCCGGCAAGCGTCACCTTTTTTAATTCTTTGTCCACTTTAATTATCTTGGCCTTTACCACATCGCCTTTTTTGCACGTAATCTTACTGCTGTTTTTCACCGGCATCCTGCCGTTTATGCCTTCAATTACCTCACAGATTACACACCCTTCTTCAATTGATAAAACCTTAACATCAACAATGGTGCCTTCCTTATAAACATTGGCAAAAGACGTCCACGGCGACTGCGTAAGCGCTTTTAATCCAAGCACTATCCTGTTTTTAACTTTATCCACGGCAAGTATCTTAAACTCTTTTTTGTCGCCAACTTTAATCACTTCGGAAATTTTTCCGAAACCCTGCCATGATATGTCATCCAGCCCCACAAAAGCGTCCACGTTCTCTTCCATTTCAATCTTAATCCCTTCGCCTTCAATTATCTCCGCCACTGTGCCAAACACCCTTGCATCCACCGGATAACGTTCTTCCATGTCAAACCAGGGGTTGCCTTCAAGCCTTTTTATGCTTAAAAAAACCTTATTCTTATCCTTATCAATATTTATAATCTGGGCTTCAAATTCCTGACCCTGCGAATAAACATCAGCCGGGTTGTTTATCTTTCTAAAATAGGAAAGTTCCTGTTTCTGTATAAAACCGCCAAGTTCCGGTGTAAGTTCAACTTCAAGCCCTTCGGCGGTTATATTATTTACTTTCACGTTAATCCTGTCGCCGGGCTTATAGCCCGCCGCAAAAGCGGGTGACTGCGCCTGCTGTACAGGCGCGCTTGCTTCCGGTTCCGCGGCTTCCGGCTGTTCCTGTTTTACAACGGCTGTTTCAGGCTGTCTTTCAGATGCCTTGATATCCTCCGCGGGTTTTCTATTTTGATTACCTGATGCTTCTTTATAAGATACCACCACGTTTCTTTTTTCTTCATCAAGCTGAATTACCTTTAAAGGAATTAACTTATTAAGTATTTCTTCAGCCGGAACCCTGGCATGTGATAAGGGCAGAAACGCCGTCACATTCGCCCCAAAATCAATAATAAATCCGCCTTTAACCGCTTTAACAACTTTACCGTCAAGCGGTGTGGCCTTCTGAAAAGATTCCTTTACTTTGGAAAACACGGCTTTCTTTTCCGCGATAATCCTGGACAAAAGCACAACGCCTTCGCCGTTATCCATACGCTTTACAAGAACCTCTATTTCGTCCCCTTCATTAATCCCTTCATAATAGCTGTATCTTGATGTTTCTTCTTTTGGGACAATACCCTCTGATTTGTATCCAATATCTACAAAAAGGTCGCCGTCGCTCTTCTTTATCACTTTACCTTTTACGACCTTTCCTTCCCTTATATTCCTGATCTCATTTTCCATCATGCTGCTCCATGTATTTTATTTTGTTTATTATCTCTTTTATGGCGCTTTCGGGCGTTGAAGCCCCGGCGCTTATTCCAATCCTGGTTTTCCCTTTCAGCCACTCTTTTTTTATTTCCGACGCCGTTTCCACGTGGCGCACTTCCTTTAATATACCGCGCGAAAGTTCATAAAGCCTTTTTGTATTGGCGCTGTTCTTACCGCCCACTATTATCATAAGGTCGGACTTTTTTGCAAGCTGCATTGTTGCTTCCTGCCTTTTCTGGGTGGCATCACATATTGTGTTAAACACCCTTACTTCAGCGTACCTTCCAACAAGAACCTTTTTCATCACCGCAGCGGCGATTTCCATAAATTTTTCGGTGCTTTGCGTGGTCTGGCATACAACACCCACCCTGCTTTCAAGGCGCGCTTTTATCACATCCGCGGCGGAGTTTAAAACTATGCCTTTATTGCCCGCGTAGCCTGAAATACCTTTAACTTCGTAATGCTCTTTATCGCCCACTATTACAATCTGATAACCTTCATCTTTAAGCCTTTCCACGGCTTTATGAATCTTCTTAACGTAAGGGCACGTGGTATCAAGTACGTCTGCCGCTTTTGCCCTTAACTGCGTTTCTTCAGCCGGCGTTATTCCGTGCGTGCTTATTATGGCACAGCCGCCTTTTTTTATTCCGCTGACAGATTCCACGTGCCTGGCTCCCGCTTTTTCAAGCCTTGCCGATTCCTGCGGATTATGAATTATCTGCCGCAGCGAATACACGCCCTTATCGGTGTTTTTATCCGCGTATTCAAAAGCCAGTTTCATGGCCCTTTGAACTCCGAAACAAAACCCGGAACCCTGCGCTATTGTTACCGTAAACTTTTTCTTCTTTGCCATTATTAAGCCCGCTTATTATTAATTAATTTTATCGTCCTGATTTTTTAAATAGTCCGCTTTCATCTCTCTTAGCCTGTTTATAACCCTTGCCGTAATTTCCTCGTAAACTTCCCTGCCTTCCGGCTTTTCAAACAAATCGTCAAATGACATCACATCGCCGTAAACAATTGTGATAGGCGTAAATAATTTCGGTTTGCCGCCTTTTGGCCACGCTTCAAACGCCCCGTGAATATATACAGGAAGAACTTTTCCTTTGGTCTGGTAAACAAGCATTCCCGTACCCGGCTTGCCGTCCTGAATTTCTCCGGTAAGCGTCCTTGTACCTTCCGGAAAAAACATTACAGCCCACCCTGCCTTTACCAGTTCTATAAATTTATCCCACGCTCCCCGGTCCACCCTTCCCCTTTTTACGGGAAAAGCGCCCAGATTTCCTATAGTCCATCCAAAAATCTTATTTTTAAAGAGCGTATCGCGCGCCATAAACCTGCAGTTCCTTTTAAAACCAAGCGCGCCGGCGGTTGGCGGGTCAAAATAACTTGAATGGTTTGGCATTACTATTAAACCGCCTTTTTTTGGCACCTTATCCGTATTAACAAATTTTATTTTATGAAAAATAACAAAGTAAACCCACATAAGCCGCCTTAAAAAACGGAACATTATGAAGTATGTTATTTTCCAGGGTTCTTTCATTTCTTTTTCCCTTTAAGGCTTTTTATAAGGTTAAAAAATTCCGGAAAAGAAGTATTAATACAGTCAATATCCTTAATATGCAGTCCGTTCTCGCTTACAAGCGCTGCAACTGTAAACGACATGGCTATCCTGTGGTCTCCGTACGAATCAATTGAAGCGTATGTGAAAGGCTTGCCGCCGTTTCCATAAACCGCAAAGCCGTCTTCGTATTCTTCTGTCTTTATGCCCAGCCTGCCTAAGTTGATAAGGACAGTTTTTATCCTGTCAGTTTCTTTTACCCTAAGTTCCTTTGCCCCGCGGATTACCGTCTTTCCTTTTGCCGCCGCCGCAAGGACCGCGATAACAGGAATCTCGTCAATCAGCCTTGGAATTATTTTTCCTTTTATTTCAGTTGCTTTAAGCGAAGAAGTGGAAACTGTTATGTCCCCTGTTTTTTCGCCGTTCTGATTTTTTAAGTTGGTTATTTTTATCTTCGCGCCCATTTTTTTCATAACATCAATAATACCGGTCCTGGATTCATTAAGGCCTACATTTGTAACTGTTATGGCGCTCTTTTTAACAAGGGCGCCCGCCGCCATAAAATACGCGGCCGAACTTATGTCTGCCGGAACAACAACTTTCTTTCCTTTAAGCCTTGCCCCGGATTTTAATACCACTGTATTTCCCTTAACTGTTATGTCCGCGCCAAAATATTTAAGCATGCGCTCTGTATGGTCGCGCGAGCGTTCCGGTTCTGTTATTACAGTATCGCCGGACGCGTAAAGGCCTGCCAGTAAAACCGCGGATTTTACCTGCGCGCTTGCCATGGGCATTTTATATTTAATAGCCCTTAAAGCGCCGCCCTGAACCGTAACAGGCGCAAAGCCGTGATTGCTTGTAAGCGTGGCACCCATCAGCTGAAGCGGTTCAATAACCCGTTTCATGGGCCTTTTTACTATCTGCGCGTCGCCCGTTATTCTGCTTACAAAAGGCTGTGCCGCTAAAACGCCCAGGATAAGCCTCATTCCGGTTCCGGAATTACCCACGTAAAGCACTTCCGGCGTCTGGCGCAGGGAAGCAAGCCCCCTGCCGTGAATATAAACAGTGTCATTTTCTTTTTTTATCTGTACGCCTAATTTCTTAAATATTTTAACCGTGTTAAGGGTATCTTCCGCTTCAAGAAAACTGGTTACCGTTGTAAGCCCTTCAGCAAGGGAACCGATAATAACCGCCCTGTGGGAAATTGATTTATCGCCCTGCACTGAAAGTTTTTTCTTTACGCCGGAAACCGGCACTATCTGTATTTTTTTCATTTATCCAACGACTCCCTTAAAAGCCTTGCGGCTTTTATATAACCGGCAAGCTTGCCGGACTTTAACATTTTTTCTGCCTGTTCCAGTTCTTTTCTGTATCTTTCAGTCTGTTTTAATACCTGCGCCTTATTAGCGTAAAGAATTCCTGCCCAGACGTCTTCGTCAGACGCGCCTATCCTTGTCATGCTTTTAAAACCCGTGCCTATTATATTTCTGCTGCTTTTTATGCAGTCCTTCTGTGAAAGTAAAAGCGCGAACGCCGCAAGGTGCGGCATATGGCTTATTCCCGCCACGGCATCATCGTGCTGCTGCGGCGTCATAAATACCGTGTGCATACCGACGGACTTCCACAGGGCTGTTACTTTTTTTACGCCTTTACTGTCTTTATTGCCTGTTACGATGCAGTTGCCCGCGTTAAACAGGTTAAAGATACTGTTTTTTACCCCTGTTTTTTCAGAACCCACCATAGGGTGAGAACCGATAAAATTATCCTGATACCCTTTTAACGCGCAGATATCATCTGTTATCTCTTTTTTAACGCTTCCCATGTCGGTTACAATGGTCTCTTTTGTAAGCCCTGCTTCAAGCAGTTTTTTATACATCTGCGCTATCTTATCCGCCACCACGCTTATGACAATTAAATCAGCGCCTTTAACGGCTTCTTCTAAATTATCAGTAACCATTGTCGCGGCATTAAGTTTTTTGGCTTCGTTAAGCTTTGTAATGTTCCTGCCCGCGCCGCATACTTCTTTTGCAATACGGTTTTTAAGCAAAGCCATGCCAAGACTTCCGCCCATCATTCCCATGCCGACTATGGTAACTTTTTTAAACATTGGTTTCATAAAACACCTTTTTAAAAACTGAGGGACGGATGCACAGATGGTCAGATGTTCGGTAAAACCCTCTGCCTTTCCTATCCTCTAATTTATATTTCGCTTCTGCTTAACTGCTTATAGCTTAATCCGCTTTTGCCGAGCTGTCCCGGCTTCTTTCGCTCGCATACTCGCTTCATCGCCGGGATTTCCGCTTCGCAGGCTCGCTCCAACCGCGGGCTAAAGCCCGCGCCTACCAGAACCGTTCTTATCCTTCGCTCTTGCCGAGCATCTAAGCATCCAAGCGTCCAAGCATCTATTCTTATAACGTCCTTCCAATCGCCTTTGCCACTTTTCTTGCGTCGTCAACAAGTTTCTTGTATTCAACAGGCAATAACGACTGGTCGCCATCAGACAGCGCCGTTTCCGGTTTAGGATGAACTTCAATTAAAACACCGTCCGCGCCCGCCGCAACTGATGCTAACGCCATCGGGTAAATAAGGGGCTTTTTGCCTGTTCCGTGTGAAGGGTCAGATACAACCGGAAGATGGCTTAACGACTTTACAAGCGGTATCGCGGAAAGGTCAAGCGTGTTTCTTGTTTCGGTTTCAAAAGTCCTTATTCCGCGCTCGCATAAAATTACGTTCATGTTGCCGTTGGCAAGAATATATTCCGCGGACATAAGCCACTCTTTAACCGTGGACATAAGCCCTCTTTTTAAAAGCACCGGCTTGTTCATCTTTCCCACTTCTTTTAAAAGTTCAAAGTTCTGCATATTACGCGCGCCTATCTGAAAGCAGTCCGCGTATTTATTTACAAGCTCTACGTGCCTTGTATCAAGCACTTCTGTTACAACGGGCATCTTGTACATTTCCCTTGCTTCCGCAAGTATCTTTAAACCCTCTTCAGCCATTCCCTGAAAAGCATAAGGAGATGTCCTTGGTTTAAAAGCGCCTCCCCTTAACACATTGGCGCCCGCCGCTTTCACGGCTTTTGCTGTCGCCAAAAGCTGCTCCCTGCTTTCAACGGAACACGGCCCTGCTATCATGGCAATATGATTTCCGCCTATTTTGACTCCCAGTCCAAGGTCTATTATTGAAGGTTCTTTCCTGAAATCCTTGCTGGCAAGCTTATAAGGTTTTAAAACAGTCATTACTTTTTCTACGCCCGGAAAAGCTTCCACAGGAACAGTGGACAGCACCCTTTCATCGCCTATCACGGCAATTATTGTGCGTTCTTTTCCCTTTGATACCTGCGCGCGCAGTTTAAAACCCGCGATTTTTTTTACAATGTGGTTTATCTGCGCCTTTGTTGTCTTTGGTTTTAATACGATAATCATATTTCTGTTCCTCCTGGTTTTATTTTACCTTATTTCTTTTAAGGCTTTAATAAGCCTTTTATTTTCTTTCATGGTGCCTATTGTAATCCTTGCAAAATTATCAAACACAGTCCTGATAATTACGCCTTTTTTCTGAAGTTCTTCAAAATATATCCTTGCGTTCTTATCCAGAATAATAAATATGAAATTGGCCTGTGTGGGAACATATTTTATCCCCAGTTTTTTAAGTTCCGCGTAAAGATAAGCACGCCCTTCTTTATTTGTCTTAAGCGTGGCAGTCATGTGTGCTTTATCGCCTAAAGCCGCAAGCGCCCCTTTCTGTGCCAGCGTGTTTATGTTAAACGGCGGCCTTATCCTTTCCATGATGCCGGTAATTTCCGGATCCGCCACCCCATAACCCGCCCTTATTCCGGCAAGGCCGTATACCTTTGAAAATGTCCTTAACACAATAAGGTTTGGATACTTTGAAAGATATTTAATTCCGTCGGGATAATTTTTGTCATCAGCGTATTCAAAATACGCTTCATCAAGCACAACAATAACGTTCTTTGGAACTGCCTGCATTAACTTTTCAAATTCCGCTTTTGATATTATTGTCCCCGTGGGATTGTTCGGATTGCATATAAAAATAAGCTTTGTCTTAGGCGACAGTCTTGCAATAAAACCGTCTATATTGTGCCTGAAATTATCCTGCGGTATCTGTATTATAGTACCGCCTGCTATGTTTGCGGCGATGGAATAAACCACAAAAGAAACCGCGGAGAACATGACTTCATCACCGGGAGATACAAATGCTTCCGCTATTATCTGAAGCAGTTCATTGCTTCCGTTGCCGAAAAATAAAGTTTCGGGCTTTACTCTAAGGCGCTTTGCCAGCGCTTTCCTTAATTCATATGCGCCGCTTTCCGGGTATATATTAAGCGTATTTAATGCCTTTGCCATTGCCTTAACCGCGGCTTTGGAAGGCCCAAGCGGGTTTTCATTGGATGCAAGTTTAATTACATCCTTTAAACCAAGCTCCCTTTGAACAACCGCCGCCGGCTTCCCCGGAACATACGGTTTAATCTGCATTACACTTTTCTTTGCCACATCATCAAATCTGCCCATAATAATCACCCTTTTAAGAATAATGTAATAAAATCCATCCAAAATAACATATAAGCTTGTGAAATGATTTCACAAGCAAAACACCTTGTATAATAAGGCAAAAAGCCTTGTGAAACGATTTCACAAGGCTCTTTATTATACAATTTGGGATTTTATATTACAAGGATAAAAACCTGATTTAAGGCATGAAAAACTGTTACCAGAAACACTTACACCACGGTGTATCAATGGGCGGAATTTGTTACAAATCCCAAATCTATATTTTAATCTATTACTCTCCCCTTAATAATAACAGTAAATCCTTTTTATGCTTCTACGGTATGATAATTTTGATTAAAAGTTTATATTTTCATACTTTAGTACATTAATCATTGTCCCGTTGTTGGTATAAAACTTTTCTGTCATTTCTACAGGAACGTTTATGGACTTTATTTTTTCTGTCTTTTCCACTATAAGTTCATAGTATTTCTTTCCGTCCATGGCAAAGAATCTCATCATTTCAACATCATTTCCGCTTACTGTTATTCTTATCTGCGGATAATCTGTTTCCTGCCCTTTCTTTATCGCAATAACTTCTTCTTTACCCTGTTTAATCCTTTCGTCTTTATCAACAAGCATAAAATCAAAGTTTTCATAATACTCCTGCATCCCAAAAAGGCATTTGGGATAAAGATACTTTTGTTCCTGCGCGGCAGGCATTAAATCCGCTCCGGCTGTATCCTGCCCCGGCAGTTCTGTTTTAGTCGTATAATCCAGTTTTTTTAATATCTTTTGGTATGGTTTTATTACAGTCACTTTCTTAGCTTCCATTGCTTCCACTTTAACACTGCCGTTTTTTTCATTCTTAATTTCAGTAACCGCTATGGCTTCAACATTTTGTATCTGCATCATGCTTTCAAACGCTTTTGCCAT
>JAFGWA010000075.1 GCA_016937715.1 Candidatus Goldiibacteriota bacterium | reverse complement strand
GACGGCAACTGAGACAATAACCGCGACAGCCACACAGACAGCAACAGAGACTGTAACTGAAACAGCCACTGCGTCTGTAACAGAGACTGCTACTCAGACCGCAACAGAGACAATGACTGAGACAACTACTCAAACAGCAACAGAAACAGTAACTGGAACATCTACTGAGTCTGTAACAGAGACTGCTACTCAGACCGTAACAGAGACAATGACTGAGACAACTACTCAAACAGTAACAGAAACATCTACTGCGTCTGTAACAGAAACAACTACACAGACAGCAACAGAGACAGTAACTAAAACGTCTACTGCGTCTGTAACAGAAACAACCACAAAAACAACAACCGAGACAGTAACTGAAACGTCTACTGCGTCTTTAACAGAGACTGCTACTCAGACCGCAACAGAGACAATGACTGAGACAACTACTCAAACAGCAACAGAAACAGTAACTGAAACATCTACTGAGTCTGTAACAGAGACTGCTACTCAGACCGTAACAGAGACAATGACTGAGACAACTACTCAAACAGTAACTGAAACAGTAACTGAAACATCTACTGAGTCTGTAACGGAGACTGCTACTCAGACCGCAACTCAGACCGCAACAGAGACAACCACTCAAACAGCAACAGAGACAGTAACTGAAACGTCTACTGAGTCTGTAACAGAGACTGCTACTCAGACCGCAACAGAGACAACCACTCAAACAGCAACAGAGACAGTAACTGAAACATCTACTGCGTCTGTAACAGAAACAACCACACAGACAGCAACAGAGACTGTAACTGAAACGTCTACTGAGTCTGTAACGGAGACTGTTACAGAGACTATAACCGATACAACGACAGAGACAAATACTAAAACAGCCACTGCGTCTGTAACAGAGACTGCTACTCAGACTATAACCGAGACAATGACAGATACAAACACACAGACAACGACAGAGACTATAACAGAAACATCCACTGCGTCTGTAACGGAAACCGCTACACAGACAGCAACAGAGACAGTAACTGAAACATCCACTGAGTCTGTAACGGAGACTGCGACTCAGACAGTAACAGAGACAACCACTCAAACAGCAACAGAAACAGTAACTGAAACATCTACTGAGGCTATGACAGAAACTGCGACGCAGACAGCAACGGAAACGATAACCGGGACAGGCACTGTAACTGAGTCGGTTACAGAAACTACTACTCAGACAGCAACGGAGACTGCCACACAGACTGCCACACAGACTGCCACACAGACTGCAACACAGACTGCAACACAGACTGCAACTGAAACCGGAACTGAGACAGGTACAGAAACTGCTACTTATACAACATCAGAAACGGCAACCGAAACCGTGACGCAGACAGTAACAGAAACTATGACTGAAACCGCTACACAGACAACGACTGAAACCGCAGCCGGGACAATGACTGAAACTGTAACGGAGACAGTCACTATGACGTCCACTCAGACAGTAACAGATACGATTACTTGGACGGTTACAGAAACGGCTACGCCGTCAGCCACTTTTACAAATACGCAGACATCAACAGATACGCCGGCTGATATCCTTACTGTAACAGGCACGATAACGCCTACTGTAACGCGGACCGCAACGCAGACTGTTTCAAATACTCCGGAAATATATTACACGGCAACGTGCAGTATTACTCCTACTGTAACACCTGTTATAATACTTGATTATAAAGTGAAAATTACTGTATACGACAGCAGCGGAAGGCTTGTATCAACGCTTGCTGAACAGGGAAATGACGAAGCGGTACATCAAAGTTATCTTTCACAGGACCCGTTTATAAACAGAGGCACTTCGCTGCTTGAATTCCGTGAAGGTAAAGGCAGGCTGATAGGCATATGGGATGGAAAAGATAAAGACGGCGTTTCGGCCCCTACAGGTAATTATACTGCGAAAATTGTTTCGGTTGATAACAATGGAAATGAATATACTCTGATTAAATTGTTCTCTGTGATACTGGAAAATGCACCCGGAATTCAGGATCTGCGGATAGTTTATGATAAGAATAATATCAGGTTTACCGGTGCTGTAGCGGATGCCGAATGGATTAAGGTGAAAATTTACAATTTAAGAGGGGAAATTATACGTCATTACACCTTGAATTCGCTGGATTTTGAATGGGATATGAAGACGGTATCCGGAACAAGGGTGTCTTCGGGAATATATATTGCGGTAATAACATATAAAGACGTAAATACTGCAAGGATAATTAAAAATATTAGTAAGGTTTATGTTTATAGATAGAATAAAACCCGGATTTAATCGCAATTAAAGCGCAATAGAACTTGACTTTGCGCGGTATGTAATATAGAATTTTTAATAATTAAATAATCTATCAGAGGTGAAAAATGAAAAGTATTTCAGCCGTATTAAACAAAGAAATATCCGTTTCCGTAACTGTAAAAAGCATTTTTATGGTCCTGTTTTTTTCTTTTATTATGTTCGCTTCGTCACTGATAAGGATACAGACTCCGTTTTCACCTGTGCCTTTCACGCTTCAGACATTTGCCCTTTTTATGGCGGTTTATTACCTTAACCTTAAAGAACTTGGGATTTCCCAGGCATTATATATTCTTGCGGGAATAATAGGCGCGCCTGTTTTTGCCGCCGGATTGACCGGAGCTATGGCTCTTGTAGGGCCGACAGCAGGTTATCTGGCAGGATTCATCGCGGCGGGAATTGTGATGAGCATTATGAAACCTTCAATGGAAAAGTACGGTTTTGTCGGAATGGCAGCCGTGTTTTCAGCGGGTATGGCAATAATATATTTTATGGGAGCCGCGCATCTTGCGTTTGTTTATGGAATGGGTATTAAGGGTGCTGTTGCCGCGGGTATCATACCCTTTATAGCTGCCGATGCCGTAAAAATTGCAGCTGCCGCGTCATTAAGGATGGCTGTAAGGAAATAACAAGAATAAACCGGCAGGCCAGGGATAAATAGATGCGCCCATCCAACCATCTGCATTTAAGCCACGAATTAAAGCAGCAGCTTAAGCTGACGCCTGAAATGCGGTTAAGGCTGGAAGTCCTTCAGGGTTCATATATGGAACTAAGGGAAATATTAAACAAAGAGCTGCAGGAAAATCCGATACTGGATGATGTAATTTTTAAAGAAGACATTAATCCGGAAACAACAGCCAGGGAAAAAAGCCAGACAGAAGACGTAAAAATAGGCGAAAAACCCAATATGTCGGAGATAGATTTTAATAATTACGATAATATGTTCGGAGAGCAGGATAATTCCGGGTGGAAAGAAAAAAACGCCGAAGTAAATGATATAAAAAACTTTGATAATTCCGCCGGAGAAATTGAAGATTCAGGGTGGCGCGAACGGCCCGAAACAGAGTTTAATCCGGATGCGGGAAAAATAAACGATTACAGGTATGACAGCCTTACCGATGACAGGGACAAAGATCTTAATTCTGTGCTTATCCGTCAGCTGAATACGCTGGACCTTGAAGAGGACATTTATCAGGCGGTTTTCACCGTAATATCAATGATAGATGACAGGGGATTTCTTGAACTTGATGATTCCCAAATAGCGCAGGAAACCGGATTAAGCCCGGAAATGACAGCCGCCGCCATTCAGATAATACAGAAATTTGAACCCACGGGAGTCGGGGCAAAAAACGTCAGAGAAAGCCTTCTGATGCAGCTTAAAGAAAAAAAGATGAAAGATTCCCTTCCGTATAAAATAATAGAAGAAAATTTTGAACTTTTATCAAGGCAGCAGTTTGAAAAACTTGCTTCAATTTATAAAACAGGCGAAGAAAACATAAAAAAAGCCGAAGAAGAGATTAAACTTCTTTCGCCTTACCCGGGATATCAGTTTTCCGGAGACGTAAAAAATTACATAATACCGGATATAATAGTGGATGAAGATGAAGAAGGCAGATACCACGTGCGTATTTTCGGCGAATTTCCGGAGCTTGTTGTAAATAAAGAACAGCTGGAGCTGTATAAAAGCAATAAGGAAACAAAACCTTATGCGAAGAAATACGAAGAAAACCTTAAGACGCTTAAGAATTCCTGGGACGAAAGAAACAAGACTATAAAAACTGTTGTTGAAAAAATCCTGCAGATACAGGATTATTATATGAAGAATGAAGAGACAGGTTTAAAACCCCTTACTTTAAAAGAGGTGGCGGATGAAATCGGGGTGCATGAATCCACTATAAGCAGGATTGTCTCAAGGAAATATATCCAGCTTCCGGGGGGAATCAAGCCGCTTAAAGATTTCTTCTCAAGTAAATTAAAAGGCGCTGACGGCGATGTGTCTTCTGACAGTGTGAAGGGTAAAATAAGGGCAATGATAGAAGCGGAAGACCCGTCTTCACCGCTTACTGACACCCAGATAGAAGAAAAACTTAAAGAAATTGGCATAAATATAGCCAGAAGGACAGTATCCAAGTACAGGGAGCAGCTGGAAATATTGCCGGCTTCTTCCAGAAAAAGGCAATAAGCGTAAATTTGTACCGTAATGCGGTAAATAGGGTTCAAAATATCCCTTATATTCCGGGGTTTAAATTTTTACTGAATTGACATTAAGTGTTTAATATGATAATTTAAAGTTATTATTATATAAGGAGGACGTACCGTGGAGATAAACATTACGGGAAGGCATCTTGATCTGACAAAGGGTATTACGGATTACGCAAAGAAAAGATTCAAAAAAGTTGAAGAATATTTTGATTTTAAGGAAAACGGCAAGCTTCATATCGTGATTTCCGTGGATAAATACATTCATTCGGCAGAAGCAATACTGAACGGCAAGAAACACACTTTTACGGCAAAAGTGACATCAAAGGATATGTATACTTCCCTGGATATGCTGGAAACAAAGCTTATCACTCAGATTAAAAAACATAAAGATAAAATTGTAAAGCCTGTTAAAGGCGGAAAACGCCCCGGAATTGAAAAAATTCTTGCAAACGTTCCTTCGTCAGGAAAAACCGGCAATGACCGTTATAATGAAGTTGTGGAAGAGGATTTAATGGCGGCAAAGCCCATGAATACGGAAGAAGCTATGGAAGAAGCGGAGATAGCCCCTGAAAAAATGCTGCTTTTCTTCAATGTGGATTTTAACAAAGTATGCCTGATAAGGAAAAGAAAAGATAAAAAATTCGGATTGACCATATCCAAATACTGACAGAGGTGGAATAAATATGAGAATTCTTGATTTTCTTGAAAA
The DNA here is from genome assembly GCA_016937715.1 of Candidatus Goldiibacteriota bacterium. Lineage (NCBI taxonomy): Bacteria > Candidatus Goldiibacteriota > Candidatus Goldiibacteriota bacterium. The sequence continues at coordinate 29,417 of JAFGWA010000075.1, read as the reverse complement.
GGACAGCATAGAACTTAACATTAAGGCGAAAAACAAAAAAGAAGCAATTGAAGAAATTGTGGAAATTCTGAAAAAGAAAAACGCCATTATCGACAAGGACGTGACAATAGAGTCCCTGCTTGAAAGGGAAGAACTTGGCAGCACCGGCGTTGGCCAGGGAATTGCAATACCGCACAGTAAGACAAAAGGCGTAAAGGAACTTATAGGCGCGTTTGCAATTTCCAAGAATGGCGTGGAATTTGACGCCCTTGACGGCGAACCTGTACATATATTTTTCCTTCTGCTTGCTCCCGAAGGCGCGGCCGGCGTTATGCTTAAAGCGCTTGCAAGGGTAAGCAACTTTCTTAAGAATAAGTATTACAGGAAGAAAATCCTTGATGCAGCCGACAAGGAAGCGGTTATCCAGATAATAGAAGAGGAAGAAAAGACAAAACAGTGATATGCGGCTCCTTAGGAGGTAGTTGATGGATTTTATAACCGTCAAGGAGTTCTTTGAAGATAATAATGAAAAATTCCGCCTTAACATTTTAGCGGGCGAAGAATATCTTGATAAAAAAAAAATAGTGGTATCAGACATAAACCGGCCGGGGCTTGCTTTGGCCGGTTTTTTTGGATATTTCCCATATGAGCGCATTCAGGTCTTTGGAAAGACCGAATTCACGTATATAAAGAAACTTGGAAGTGTAAAAGCCGACAGGGTTATGGGCGAGATTTTTAAACAGAATGTCCCGTGCGTGATAATTTCAAGAAATTTAAAGGCGCCTTCCGGATTCCTTCTTCTTGCAAAAAAATACAAAACGCCTGTTTTTGAATCTTCCCTTTTTACTACAAAAATTATCAGCGCCACGATGATATACCTTGAAAAAAAACTGGCTCCAAAAATCACCATGCACGGAACTTTTGTTGATGTTTACGGGCTGGGAGTTTTAATAACGGGCAAAAGCGGAATTGGAAAAAGTGAAGTAACTTTAGAACTGGTAAAAAGAGGGCACCGGCTTGTAGCGGATGACCTGATAGAAGTTACAAGGCTTGGGGAAGGCGAACTTGAAGCAAGGGGAATGAGCGTTGTACAGCACCATATGGAAATCAGAGGAGTGGGCATAATAGACGTAAGGACGCTTTTTGGCGTGGGCGCGGTCAGGGATTATCAGAAAGTGGAACTTGTGCTTCACCTTGAAGAGTGGGAAAAAGGCAAAGATTACGAAAGGCTTGGAATAGAAGAGCAGATGCAGGACATACTTGGTGTGCAGGTGCCAAAAATAGTCCTTCCGGTAAAACCGGGCAGGACCTTAAGCATAATTGTGGAAGTGGCGGCAATGAATCAGAGATTACGGCAGAAAGGGCACAATCCCGCGAAAGAACTTAATGAAAAGATGATGTTGTATATGTTTAAAGGAAAAAAGAATGGCTAGATTTGATAAATGGCTTTATCCGGGGATAAGGATAAAAAGGTGGGTTTTTCTTTTAATACTAAGCCTGATAGTACTTGCGGTTGGTTTTTCCGGACAACTGGGCGCGCTTGTACGTAATTTCAGAATAGAAACCGGTATAGATTTTGACGCTTTTTTTTATAGGTTACAGCGGTTAAAGTTTATTGATGTGGCGATAATACTGCTGGCTATTGCTGGAGTTTCGATGGCTGTAAGAAGGGCATATTATTCGGTGCTTGCCATGTATATACCCAACAGGGAAGAAGATTTTATCAACATGGCATATAGAAAAGCCAAGTTAAGGCGGGGTCCAAGGATTGTAGCGATAGGCGGAGGGACAGGGCTTCCGAATTCATTAAGAGCTTTAAAAAAGTATACTTCCAACCTTGCTGCAATAGTAACAGTTGCGGATGACGGCGGATCTTCGGGAAGGTTAAGAAAAGACTATCAGATAATACCGCCGGGAGACATAAGAAACTGTATTGTGGCGCTTGCCGATCAGGAAACGCTTTTAGGAAAACTTTTTCAGTACAGGTTTGATAAAGGCGAAGACCTTGCCGGCCACAGTTTTGGAAACATTTTTATAACGGCTATGACTCATGTGGCGGGAGATTTTTCAAAAGGCGTTGAAGAAAGTTCAAAGGTGCTTGCCATAAACGGAAAGGTACTGCCTGTATCTTTTGACAATATGTCGCTTCAGGCAAAGATGCAGGACGGAAGGCTTATACTGGGAGAATCGCTGATTCCCGAGGCAAAAGGCGTGATAGAAAAGCTGTTTATCATGCCGGAAGACTGCAAGGCAAATCCGGACGCGGTTGAAGAGATAAAAAAAGCGGAAGTAATAGTTATGGGGCCGGGCAGCCTTTTTACAAGCGTTATTCCCAATCTGCTGGTGCCGGGAATAAAAGAAGCAATTATGTCAAACAGGAAAGCGGCTAAAATATACGTGTGCAATATAATGACGCAGCCGGGAGAAACAGATAATTTTACCGTGTCTGACCATTTAAAAGCGGTGCTTAAACATACGGAATCCAAAGTCATAGACTACGTTGTGGCAAATAATAAGGAAGCAAAGCAGGAAATTCTTTCCAGGTACGCAAAGGAAAATTCATACCCTGTAAGAATTGACAGGGAAGAGATAAACAGGCTTGGAGTAAGGCTTGTAGAAGGAAAACTTTTTAATGACGGAGACTACATCCGCCACGCGGAAGGCCTTTTGGGCAAGCTGATAATGAAACTGCTTATAATTTAAAGCGAAAAATAAAAGGGAGTACAGTATGGCGGGGATAATAATTGCAACGCATTATACTTTTGCGGAAAGCCTTAAGGATACTGTTTTTATGATAGTCGGGCAGAAAGAAAAAGTGACGGCGCTTACGCTGTTAAAAAGCGACACGCTTGAAAGTTTTACCGCGAAATTAAAGGATGCCGTGGAAAAAAATGATGACGGCAGAGGTGTTGTAATAATGGCGGATATGTTCGGCGGGACGCCTATGAACGCGGCTTTTGCGCTTTACAGCGGCGACGAAAAAGTGAAGATAATAACAGGCGTAAATATGCCTATGGTGGTGGAAGCCATAAATCACATTGATAAAAGTTCCGCTGAGATTACGGAAATGATATTTGCGAAAAAAGACAGGCTTATTATAGATGTAAAATCGATGATAGGAAAAAGGTAAACGGCCAAATGCCTATTCTGCTTACAAGGATAGACGACAGGTTAATACACGGCCAGGTTGTTGTGGGCTGGGCGCAGTCTTTAAAAGCGGATCACATAATAGTTGTTAATGACGATGTGGTTAATAATGATATGCAGAAATTTCTTTTCCGTATGGCTACGCCCACGGAAATAAATCTCTCCATTATCAGCGTTAAAGAAGCCGCGATAAAGATAAAAAACAGGGAATTTGATGACGACAAGGCGATTATACTGGTGAAAAGCCCCAAGGATATCTGCGGCGTAATTGAAGCCGGAGGAAAAGTGGGCGAGATAAATATAGGCGGAATGCATTTTTCCGACACAAAGGTGCAGTTATATGACGCTATTTTTGTTGACGGCGATGATGTGGCGGCTTTTCAGCGTATTAATCAGCTGGGCGTGGCGCTTGAAGTAAGAATGGTGCCCACTGATTCAAAGAAAGATATTTTTAAGGCCATAAAAGAAAAATTCATAAAATGAAGGCGGTTATCTGATGGAATTGCAGAATTTTCTTACAAACATAAATATCTATGTGGTATTGCTGGCGGCTTTTGCGGCGGCGATGCTGGAAATAGATAATTACTTCGTCGGAATGACGCTTATCTCGCAGCCTATATTTGCGGGCGCGCTGATTGGTTTTATATTTAACGGAGATATATACACGGGAGTCCTTATGGGAGCGATTGTTCAGCTGCTTTGGATAAACGCTCCTCCTGTGGGCGCTTATGTTCCGCCTTCGGCTTCGGCAATTGCCATGTCGGCAACAGTGCTGGCATCATCGATGGGGCAGCAGATACAGGAAGATACCAGCACTCCGGTACTTATGTTTACACTGTTAAGCGCTGCCGGCATAGGTTATTTTGTTGGCCTTATGGATGTATGGAACAGGAAATTTAACACAAAAATAATGCACCTTTTTGAAGATAAGATAAAAGCCGGCAGGCAGTCTTTTGTGACAATGATACAGGTATCCGCTATTGCGGCAAAATTATTAAGGGATTTTCTTGTTTATGCGGTTGTTTTTTCCGTCGGTGTGTATCTGGCGAATGCTATTTATATAACCCTTCCGGATCAGATTATTGACGCCCTTGGTTATGCTTTCTGGGCGATGCCGGCAATTGGAATTGCTGTTGTTTTTGATATGTTCAGGACCAAAACGGGAGAAGGGCTTTTTGTGGCCGTGTTTGCTTTAACGTACCTTATATTCTCGTTCCGTAAGCCCGATGTCTTTCTTTTTCTGGCGGCTGTTTTAACCGCGTCTGTATTTGTGGTTTATAATTCCGTCTGGGGAAAAAAAGGAAAAACAACATGAAAAAAATAAGCGCATGGGACCTTTTATACAGCGGAATAAAACTTAATTTTCTTCAGGCTTCCTGGAATTTTGAAAGGCTGCAGAATGCGGGTTTTCTTTTTTCGATTATGAATATACTTAAAAAGATATACGGCAAAGGCACGCCGGAAATGGCAGCCGCGATGAAAAGGCATATAAGTTTTTTCAATACGCATATTTTCTTCAGTTCTGCGGCGCTTGGCGTAATAGCCAGGCTTGAAGAAGATATATCCAATCAGGAACCGGCTGCGAAAGAGCGTGAGATTGAAAATACAAAAATGGGCATAATGGGGCCTTTGGCTGCCATAGGCGATTCCCTTTTCTGGTCGGGGATAAAACCTTTTGCCCTGCTTATAGGGGTTGTTATAGTGATGCTTGGCGGGACGCAGCGCCCGGGATTGTGGATTTGGGCGGCGGCGGCGGCGTTTTTTCTTTATAATCTGCCAAGGGTTGCCATTAAGTACTTTCTTCTGTTTAAGGCTTATTATCAGCATCAGGCGCTTTTTGGCCTGATACAGAAAATTAAATTTCAGGACATATTAAGAAGCATCAAGATAACAGGTATGGGAGTTCTTGGAATGTTCGCGGGAATATACGCGGTAACCGATGAATATTATATAGCTTCTCATTTTGTGGACAGCCTTCTTTTGGCTTTTGTTTTCTTTGTAACGGTGTCGGTGTTAAAACGCAAGGTTTCTGTATCCAGAATTCTTATGATTTTAATGACCGTCTGCATAATAATAGCATACATATTTTAAGGGAGAATTGTGATGGAATACAGCAAAAAGGTTAAAGTAATAAACAAACTTGGTTTCCACTTAAGGGCGGTGGCCGTTTTTGTGAAAGAATCGGAAAAGTATAAATCGCTCATTAAAGTAAAAAACGGCGATGTGGAAGCCGACGGCAAAAGTATAATGGGTTTAATGACCCTTATAGCGGCGCAGGGTATGGAAATAGAAATAAAGGCGGAAGGGCAGGATGCGAAGGAAGCCGTAAGCAAGCTTGTTAAAGTCATTGAAAACAGATTTGGGGAGAAAGAATAATGTATAAAGGAATACCGGCCTCTCCGGGAATTGTAATCGGGCAGGCCTATGTAATAAACAAAAAGAGCGCGGAGATTACAAAAAGGGCGGTTGCCCCCGAGCTTATAGAAGCTGAAATTCAAAGGCTTAGGAAAGCCGTTGAAAAGACCAAAATTGACATTATGTCAATTAAGGAAAAGGTCATATATGATATCGGCAATTCCGAAGCGGATATCTTTAACGCTTATCTGATGCTTCTTGAAGACCGGATGTTTGCAGGAAAATCAGAGACGATAATAAAAACAGAGTCTGTAAACGCGGAATACGCTCTTATGCAGGTGTTAAAGGAATACGCGGAGTTTTTCAATAAAATTTCCGACAGCTATTTAAAAGAACGCGGCAGGGATATATCCGGGCTTGTTGAAAAAATTATCAAAAACCTGGCTGAATTAAAAACCAAAGACAGCGACGCGCCGGCTGAAAAGTATATTGTTGTGGCGCATGACCTTACTCCCGCGGACACCGCGGAGATGGATAAGGGTAAAGTGATGGGTTTTGTAACGGAAGTAGGGGGAGCCACATCCCATACCGCGATTGTGGCAAGGTCTCTTGAAATACCGGCGGTGGTCGGCGTGCGCGATATTACGGGAACGCTGAATACGGGGGATGTTCTTATACTTGACGGCGAAAAGGGGATTGTGGCGGTAAATCCCGGCGCTAAAGTAATGAATGCTTATAAAGAAGAACAGAAGAAGTACACGCTTAAACTGCGTATGCTAAAGAGGTTAAAAACCCTTGAAGCGGTGACGGTGGATAAGCATAAAGTGGAACTTAATGCCAATATAGAATTTCCGGAAGAAATAGGCGCGGTTATTGAAAATAACGCCGACGGCGTTGGGCTTTTCAGGACGGAATTTATTTATATGAATAAGATGAACCTGCCTTCGGAAGAAGAACAGTTTGAATCCTACAAAACCGTAATATCGAAAATGGGCGGTAAATCTGTTACGATAAGGACGATGGATATTGGCGGCGATAAATTTCTTCCGTATTTCAAGATAATGCCCGAACAGAATCCGTTTCTTGGTTTAAGGGCAATAAGGCTTTCGCTTGCAAATCAGAATATTTTCAGGCTGCAGTTAAGGGCAATACTGCGTGCTTCGGCTTTTGGCAAGGCCAAAATAATGTTCCCGATGATTTCAGTTATTGAAGAAATAGAAGAGGCCAAGAAGATTTTAGAAGAAGTAAAGTTTGAACTGAAAAGCAAAAAAGTCCCGTTTGACGAGCATATAAAAGTGGGAACGATGATAGAAGTGCCCTCGGCGGTATTAATGTCCGCTGAAATAGCCCGGCACGTGGATTTCTTCAGCATAGGCACAAATGACCTTATTCAGTATACTGTTGCCGTGGACAGGGGTAATGAAGCTGTTTCGCACCTTTATGACGGGCTTAATCCGGCTGTTTTAAGAAGCATTAAAATGACTGTTGACAGCGCGCACAGAAACGGCATTAAAGTTTCGGTATGCGGTGAAATGGCAGGCCAGCCTTATCTGGCGTTTCTGCTTATAGGGCTTGGTGTGGATGAACTTTCAGGCAATGCCGCTTCTCTTTTGTCGGTTAAAAAAATGGTGCGCAGTATTAAGTTTCAAAGCGCGCTTGAAACGGCGGATGCCGCGTTAAAGATGGAAAAAGCCTCTGAAATTAAGAACTTCCTGACCGGAAGGGTCAATCAGCTGCTTTATGAAACTGAGAAAGGGGCTTAAATGAAGATAAAAAAAGCTGTAATACCGGTAGCGGGAATGGGCACACGTTTTATGCCTTATACAAAAGCCGTCCCTAAAGAGATGCTTCCTATAATAGATATACCGTCAATTCATTTTATAGTTGAAGAAGCTTTAAATTCAGGGATTGAAGAGGTGCTTTTTATCACCGCTGACGGTAAAGGCAGTATAAAAGAGTATTTTGAAAAGAAGCCCGCGCTGGAAAAAATATTAAAGAAAAAGGCGGGGCCGGAAATATTAAACCAGTATTACAGGATACCGGTTGATTTTAAAAAAAGTTTTATAACGCAGAAAACGCCTAAAGGGCTTGGCGACGCAATTATGCACGCAAAGAGTTTTGTCGGGAATGAGAGTTTTGCGGTATTTCTTCCGGATGATATAGTTTTCTCGCGTGTCCCCGTTATGAAACAGATGATTGACACTATGGCAAAATTTAAAAAGCACGTCATAGGCGTTGAGGCGGTTGACAAAAAAATGATAAGTTCTTACGGTATTATAAAGCCGGAAAAGATAGGCGATAAGGTCTATAAAATTACTGATATGGCTGAAAAGCCTTCGGTTAAAGACGCGTTTTCCAACCTTGGCATTGTGGGAAGGTATATTCTGCCGTCTTCTATTTTTGGTTATATTAAAGAGACAAAGCCCGGTAAAAACGGCGAGATTCAGTTAACAGACGCCCTGCGTATGGTAATGCATAATGAAGGGCTGATAGCGGATGAATTTGACGGCGACAGATGCGATACAGGGGATAAATACGGATACCTGCTGGCTATAATAAAATATGGCGCGGCGCAGGAAAAAATAAAAAGCAGGCTGAAGAAAGATATTAAGAAAATATTCAGCTTTTAGTATTTATTACATCGCATAAAACCTGTTCGGAGGGAACCATGATAAGACAAATAACTAAATTACTTTCCATTGTGAATTCCAATAAAGAACCCGGGGAAATAGCGCTTGGGGTGGTCTTTGGTATGTTTGCGGGTTTTCTGCTTCTGGCGCCGTTTAATGCCGTTATAATTTTTCTTTTGGTTCTTGTCCTGAATGTAAATACAGCCGCGTTTTTTCTTTTTACCGGTATATTTAAACTTATTACGTTTTTAATTGACCCGTTGGGCGATATTATAGGAAGGGCGGTTCTGACGGTTCCCTTTTTAGAGCCTGTTTTTTCAAAAATGGCGGAAATGCCCCTTGTCCCGTTTACAAAATTCAACAATACCGTAATCATGGGTGATTTTATAATCGGTCTCTTATTGATAGTGCCTGTCTGGATGGGAACCTTAAAAGTAATTGATTTTTACAGAAAACACATGCAGGATAAAGTTAAAAAGTTTGGCATAGTAAAAGCGCTTAAGGCGGGGAATTTTTTTGAAGGGGGGGACAAAGAATGAAAGTTTTCAGAAAAAGCGGCATTATTGCGCTTCTGGTATTTGTTGTAATATCATTACTTTTTGGTTTTTTCTTCCTTGATTTACTTGTAAAGAACACTGCCATAAGTTTTGGAGAGAGGATTTTTAAGGCGAAAGTGGAAATTGAAAAGTTTGACATTCAGGTGTTGAAAGGCAAAGTGGTAATTCAGGGTATTGCTGTGGCTGACAGGGATAATCCTATGAAGAATCTTTTTCAGGCGCAAAGCGCCGGTTTTGATCTTATGACATCGCAGCTGCCGGGCGGAAAAATAATAATAGACACAGTATCAATTGAAGGGGTTACGGCGGGAAGCACAAGAAAAACTTCCGGAAAACTGTCTGAAGCAAGGCTTAAAGCTATTGAAAAAAAGGACGCAAAACTTGCGGCAAAAGGAGAATTTGCACACGGACTTGGGGTGAAAGCTTTTGAAAGCGCCAAGGCTCAGGCTGCCGGGCAATTACCTATAACAAAACTGGAAGACATTCAGGACAAATTCAAATCCGCGGACAGTTTAAAGATTGCGGCGAAAGAAAGCCTTGAATCATTTAAAAAAATCAGTGAAGTAAGCGGAAAAATCACACAGAAAAAAGATGAAATAATGAATTCCGCAAATTCTGCGGATATAAATAAAAAAGCGGAAGATATAAAAAAAGCGGCTGAAAACTTAAAGGGAATAAAAGTTGCTTCGGTTGAAGATATTCCCGCGGCAAAAGTAAAACTGGATGAACTTAATAAGGTGTACGCGGAACTTCAGGAAGCGAAGAAAAAAGTTGAAGAGATAAAAGCCGGGGCGGATAGTTTTTATGCTTATTCAGTATCTTCGCTTGATGAAATAAACGAGGCTAAGGACAGGGATGTTAATAATGCAATGTCAATAATGAATATTAATATGTTAAATCCTTCAGAGATAGAAAAAACCATAGTAGGGCCTGTGTGGTATTCAAGGGTAAGAAACTTATTGAATACGGCACGCCTTGCCAACAGGTATATTCCTGTCAAAAAGAAGAAAAAATACGCTCAGATTAAAAGGATGCACGGCACGGATATTATATTTACTGACAAACAGTACCCCTCGTTCTGGGTTAAAAAATTGTTATTATCCGGCGGCTCCGGGGAAAACGGCGGATTAGGGCTTTCGGGAACCGTGACGGATTTGACTGCGGAGCAGTATATAACAGGAATGCCGACAAAAATAAACTTGAGCGGTGTTAAAGGTATTCAGAAAATAGCGGTACAAGGGGTAATTGATCACAGGGAAAAGATTAATGATTCCATTACGGCCGTGCTGTCCGGCATGCCTGAAGAATATACTGCCGGTTATGGAAACGTTAGCATATCATCAAAGAATCTGCGTTCAAAAGTAAGCCTTATAAATACGGACAGCTATATTTCGATAAAAGGAAGCGCGGAGATAAACAGCCCGGTTTTCACTGCGGGTAACACGCAGGATCTTACATATCAGGCCTTAAGTTCAATTGACGGTATTACAGTTGGTTTTTCACTTATTAACGGCCTGGAAGGGCTGAACATTGACATAACCTCCGACATAAAAGACAGGCTTTCAAAAGCGGCCGCAAAGCTGTACGGAAAAAAAGCTGAAGAGCTGAAAGCGCGCCTTAACGCGCAGGTGGAAAATACAATCAAAGGCGAAAAAGATAAACTTTTAAAGCAGGCTGAAGGCTACAAAACACAACTTACGGCAATTACCGGCGGGTACACAGCCGCTCTTAAAGGCGCGGAGGCGGAAATAGAAAAAGTAAAGTCGGAAATAAACAGTAAAATATCATCCGCGCAGAAAAAAGGGACAGATAATTTATTAAAAGGTATTTTTAAATAATTAAAATATAAAATAATTTCAATTTGAGTATATGAGTTTTATTTTTTTGGCAAAAAAAATGGACATTTGGCAAAAGGCTTTGTATAATAAAATGTCTTAAATGAAATAAAGTCTTTTGTTATTTTTGTGCCCGGTATCTTAAAGCTGTTCACGCGCGCAAAAGGCTTAAAAAACAATCACTAAAAGGTCGCATATATGTCTTCAGCTTATATTATAAAAATTGACAGTGATGAAACAAAAAGAATCCTGAATGAAAACCTTCCGGCTTTAAAGGACGACCCCTCGTCGGAATTAATATCATTTAACCGCGTTGAATTAAACGGCAAAGGTAATGATTTTAAAGTGCAGGTTACGCTTGACGTAAAGGAAGGGGTTACGGCGGCCTATCTGTGCGCGCTTAAAAACGTAATAGAAAATAACGCGCAAATGCCGGCTTCTTTTGAAATAAATTTTCAGGAAGGCGGCGCCACCGAAAGCCAGATAAAAGAACTTTGGGTGTTTTTTGCGGAAAGGGCCGGTGAGGCGCGGACCTGGATTTTAAGTACAAGGCCTTCGTTTACGGATAATAAAATGGAACTTATTTGTGAAAATGAATTTATTGCCGGCAAGCTTTCTGATTTCAGGGTGCAGGCCTCTATAAGAAAAGCAATAAGGGATTTCTTCGCAAGGGATATTGAAATTGCTTCTGTTAAAACAACAGCCATATCCGCGGATCAGCCCGCGGCGGAACCTGAAGCTGCTTCCATAAAGATAACGGGAAAGCGTGAAAGGGAAAGTAAAGTGCTTGTGAAGGAAGAAATAAAAGGCATTGTTAAATCGATAAATTCAATTTCTGAAGCCGGCAAATATATCCTGGAAGGCAGGGTGTTTTTTGACCCTGATGCCGAACCTATAAGCGAACTTAAAAATAAAAAAGGTACATACATTATTAAGTTTTATATAACGGATGACGAAGATACTTTGAAATGTATCGCGTTTATTGATGAAAATGACGGGTTAAGGGACACATTATCCGCGCTTTCTTATGTAAGGCTTTCCGCGGAAGTGTCTTATGACGACCGGGACGGGGAATTATCCGCAAAAGTAAGAAGGATTAACCGGATTAAAGCGCCGGAGAGGCATGACAGTGCGGCGGAAAAAAGGGTGGAACTTCACGCCCATACCAAATTAAGCGCGATGGATTCTTTGATGGCGCTGGATGATTATATAAAAACCGCTGCCAGCTGGGGACATACCGCGGTGGCAATTACCGATCACGGCGTGGTGCATTCTTTTCCTGACGCATATAAAAGGCTTGTGGATTATTATGAGAAAAAGCACAAGGACCTTTTTGTAAAAGGCAGGACAAGGCGCGAAGGTTATATGGACGCGATTGAACAGAGGGGCGCCACAAAACTTATCTTTGGTATGGAAGGGTATCTTGTGGATGACAGGGAAGCCAAAGATGAAGAACATGATAAGCCGTGGCACATAATAATACTTGCAAAAAACTATACGGGTTTAAAGAATCTGTATAAAATTGTTTCCGCCTCACACCTTGAATATTTTTATAAAAAACCAAGGATACCGCGTTCGCTGTTAAAAGCCAACAGGGAAGGGCTTGTGCTGGGCACGGCGTGTTATCTGGGTGAACTTTATCAGGCGATTCTTGAACAGAAGCAGGAAAAAGTAATTGAAGAGATAGCCGCCCGTTATGATTATTTTGAGATTCAGCCCGATACAAATAACATGTTTCTTTTAAAGAACGGCACGCTGGCTTCAATAGAAGACCTTCACAGGATAAACAGGCGCATAGTGGAACTTGGAAAAAAAATGTACAAGCCGGTGGCGGCCACCTGTGATGCCCACTTTTTAAATAAAAAAGACCGTACTTACAGGGAATTTCTGATGCTTGCAATGGGATTTGAAGAAGCGGACGCGGAGCTGTATTTAAGGACCACCGATGAAATGCTTGAAGAATTTGCCTATCTGGGTCCTGAACTTGCCAAAGAAGTTGTTATTACAGCCCCGCAAAAAATAGCAGCCCTTATAGAACCTGCTTTGGAACCGGTGCCTTCAAAGATTCATCCGCCTTCATTACCTGACGCGGATAATAAAATACGGGAAGCCACATGGAACCGCGCGGCCGAACTGTACGGGGATAATATCCTGCCGGAAGTTAAAGAAAGGATAGACAGGGAGCTTAAATCTATCATAGGCAATAATTACGCGGTGCTATATCTTATAGCAAAAGTTATGGTGGAAAGAAGCAACATGGACGGTTACATAGTGGGTTCAAGGGGGTCCGTTGGGTCGTCAATTGTGGCTTATCTTTGCGGAATATCAGAGGTTAACCCCCTGCAGGCTCACCACCTTTGCCCCAAGTGTAAATACATGGAATTCATAGATACAGAACTTGCGGGTGTGGATATGGATTCAAAAAAATGCCCGTACTGCAAAATTGAAATGACGCGCGACGGATTTAATATACCCTTTGAAACTTTCATGGGATTTAAAGGCGATAAGGTTCCTGATATAGATCTTAACTTTTCCGGAGAGTATCAGGAAAAGATACACAATTTTCTTATAAATATGTTCGGCAAAGAAAAGGTTTTTAAAGCGGGGACGATTAACACGCTGCAGCAGAACGCAATTAAAAAAGATTTCATGAGTAAGTATATAGAAAAGACAGGGGCTAATCTTAAAAATGCTGAAAAGTTGAGGCTTGCAATCGGATGCGCCGATGTAAAACGCGGTACAGGTCAGCACCCAGGCGGGCTTATGCTTGTTCCCGATGATAAGGAAATATGCGATTTTACCCCGGTTCAGTACGCGCCGGACAAGGTATCTATTACCACACACTTTGATTACCATTTCATACATGATACGCTTGTAAAGATAGACGCCCTTGGCCATGAATTGCCCACAAGTTTAAAACATATCTGTGAGGATTTAAATATTAAAGTGACGGATATTCCCATTGATGATAAACAAACAATGCAGATTTTCAGCAGTTTGAAGCCGTTAAATGTAAATCCGGAAAATTACGACAGCCAGATAGGTACTCTTGGAGTCCCGGAGTTCGGCACCGGTTTTTTAAGGCAGATGTTAAATGACACCAAGCCAAAGACTTTTTCGGAACTTGTTTATATTTCAGGGCTTTCACACGGTACCAATGTATGGGTGGGAAACGCGCAGGAACTTATTAATAAAAAGACAGCCACCCTTAAAGAAGTAATTTCCACCAGGGATGACATTATGGAATACCTGATAAGAAAAGGGCTTGAGAAGGGCCTTGCGTTTTCTATAATGGAAAGTGTCAGAAGGGGCAGGGGGCTTACCCCTGAATTTGAAAAGGCCATGAAAGAACACAAGGTGCCTGAATGGTACATTGAGTCGTGCAAAAAGATAAAATATATGTTTCCCAAAGCGCACGCTGTGGCATATACCATAATGTCCTTTAGAATCGCGTATATAAAGATTCACCATCCGGAGCATTTTTACGCTGATTACCTTAACAGGGACATAGGCGGATTTGAATATGAATTCATGGCGATGGACCTTGAAGCGGTAAAAAAGAGGCTGCGCGAGTCCAGGTTTATGAAGGACGCGGATAAAAAAGAAAAAGACAGATTTAAGGTGCTTGAAGTACTTGTGGAAATGAAAGACCGCGGTTATGTTTTTTCAAAGGTTGACCTGTATAAGTCGCATCCGACGCGCTTTACGGTAAAAGACGGTAAAATATTGCCGCCTTTAATCGCGGTGCCGGGGCTTGGCGAAAAAGTAGCCATAAGTGTTTCCATTGAAAGGCACAAGTCACAGTTTACATCCGTGGAAGACCTTGTCAAAAGGACAAAAGTCAATAAAAGTGTGGTAGAATTCATGAAGTTAAATAATTTAGCGGGCAGCCTGCCGGATTCGGATCAGGCGGTACTTTTTTAAACAGGGGTAATAATGACCGGGATTAAAAGTATTTATGTGAACAGTTTTCTTTTTCTTTCAGTGGCCCTGATATCAATACATCCGGTTTTTTTCCCTTCAAGGTTCTCTTATATTACCGTGCTTTTATACCTGATTGTGCTTGCGTTTTTTCAGTATTACGGGGAAGAAACCGGCAGGGATAAAAAAGGGGCGCGGTCTCTTATGTTACTGGGGCCGGGAATGCTTATGATTTCCGCGGCGCAGTATATTTTCTCTTTTTTTATGCAAAGAACGGCAGGCGCAGCTTCAATTATGATGATTGCAGGCGGAGTGCTGGTGTTTCTGTCGTCGCGTACAGGCTTGGATGTCAGGGAGAACAAAGAACCGCGGGTAAAAGGTATTTATGAAATTTTATTTCTTGTGTTAATTACTGCCGCCGCTTTTTTCCTTAGAATTTACAAAATAAATGAAATACCCCTTGGTGTCTGGTTTGACGAGGCGCAGAACGGCAATGAAGTAATATCAATGCTTGCCACAAACAGGTTTGAAGTCTTTATACCAAGATTAACGCAAATGCCGGCAATGTTCACCTGGCTTGCGTCCGTATTTGTTAAAATAATGGGCCCGGAAATACTGTCTTTAAAAATGGTCTCAATAATTTTAGGAACGCTGTGCGTGCCCGCGTTTTATTTTCTGGCAAAACGTGTATTTGGCAGCGCGCGCTATGCAGCCGCAGCCGCGGTGCTGCTGGCCTTTTCAAGGTGGCATATCACTTTTTCAAGAGTGGCTTTTCTTGGGATGCAGACAATTTTCATAGAGATATTGTTCTTCTACTTTTATATAAGGATGATAGAAGATAATAAGTGGTATTTTGCGGCTTTGGCGGGTTTTATAGCAGGGATTGGACTTTATTCGTTTTCTTCGGCAAATATGGTGGTGGTGATAGCCGCGGCGCATCTGTTTATAACATTCCTTAAAGATAAAGAAATGTTTGTTAAAAAGCAGCTTAAAAAAGTAATGATAGCCGGGGCAATAGGGCTTATAACCGCCGCTCCGCTTATTACCTATGCGGTAAATAACTGGCAGGATTATACAAGGCGCGTAAAGGATATTAATATTACGCAGGAAATAAAAGAGAAGGGCAGCTTAAAGCCGCTGCTCTTAAGCGTTAAACTGCATCTGCTTATGTTTAATTTTGAAGGTGATTACAACGGCAGGCATAACCTTTACAAAGCGCCTCTCGTTGACAATATTTCAGGGGTGCTTCTTGTGGCAGGCGTGTTTACCGCGGCGGCGGCAGCCGGGGCGAATTCGCTTTGGCTTTTGTGGTTCTTTCTGATGCTGTTACCGGGCATGATGACGATAACAATAGAGGCGCCTCAGGCTTACAGGGCTTCTTCCGTAATACCGGCCCTATATATGCTTATTCTTATTGCGTTCAGGAAGATAGAAAACGGTTTGTTTTTACTTGGAAAAAAAATATCAAGGTTTAATATTGCCGCTGTGGTGATTATAACCGCGATAGCTGTAATTAATGTGCATCAGTACTTTGTGGTGTATCCTTCCCAGAAGTCGGCATATATGGATTATTCTCCGGAAGCCAACGGCATCAGCAGGCTTGTTAACCAACAGTCAAAAGATTGGTATTTTTATGTATCTGAAGCAAAAAAAATGTATGGTTTTTACAGTTTTGAACAGAAAGTCATCCTGACATTTACCACGCATAAAAAAGCCCGGTTCTCATATCTAAGCGGCGCGCAAAACAATGTTTATCCTTCATATCTGCAGGGCAGAAAAGGGATAGGCATTGTTGTCAGGCCAAGTGACACTGATGTAATAGATTCTATTAAAGCGCAATTTCCGGAGGCGGTGCCGGAAATTACGGATAATCCTCATACCGGCGAAGAAATATACAGGTGTTATTATGTGGAAAAAGAAAAACTACAGCAGTCCAAAAAAGGCCTGTTTGAACTTTCACAAACAGAGGTAATAAATGATGAGGACTAAGTTCAAATTTACCGCGGCTATTGTTATTTTTGTTTTTACCGCGATATTGCCGTTAACCGCAAAGGAGTATCCGTTCAGCGTTTATTTTCTTATAGAAGGCAAAAGCGTAAAACCGGCGGCTATGCCGGATTATGGCGCCCGTGTACTTTCATCTTTTCCGTTAAGGGTAAAAGAATTCACATTTTCTTCCCCGTATTACGCTTATCAGGGGACGTCTATGATGAAGGAATTTGGAGATGAGATTTTAGAATCTATATCTGAAAAGAGGCGGGCAAACTCTGTATATGTTTCTGATGCCGTGTATTCTTATATTACGGCAACTGTACAGGACGCTCCTGATAAATACGAAATGACCTCAGATTTACATAAAATAAACCGCTCCGGGCTTTTTGTATTAAGGGATAAATCCGGAAACCTGCTTGAAAAGTGCAGGGCGGCAACAGCGCTGCTTAGAAGTTTTACCATTCCCGCAAGAATCGTTTATTACGAAGGGCATTACGCTGTAGAATATTATATAAAACCGCTGAAAGGCAACAGCGTCTGGGCGGTTATGGATTTTACAGAGGATAAAAAAGAAAGGCATATGGGGCCTGTGGAATGGCAGCCGGTATCCTTAAAAGAATTATTAAATGAAGAGATAAACACCGGTGAAGCATCTTTGAAAACTGCAGGTGTGACGCAGGTTTTTTTTACAGAAAAGGCTGAAGCTATGGATGTTTTTAGCAAACTAAAGGCGGGGGATATTACGCTTGTTTCAAATGAAATGCCGGAAGGAAAGTTTTACCTTATAAGAAAAACAGATTACATAATAGAACCCGGAGTTTCTGTCACCGCTAAAGCGCCGTGTGAAATAGAATTTACAATGCCGTTTAATGACAGGGATACATTTAATCCCGGCGCCCCTTATTTCAGGACTTTTGAATATTATGTATCAACGGAAGATAAAAGTTTTAATATTCAGTATAAAAGGGCTCATACCAGGGTAAATCCGCCAATGGACGGCAGGGTGTATTCACTGCCGGTAAAGTTCTGGTCGGAATAGACAGTACTGTTAAATTTATATTTATCTTGAAAACAAGGTTTATTTGGTTTATAGTGTAATAAATAAATACAAATTATGGAGGGAAATATGAAAAAAGTCCTCTTTTTAACTGCGGCAGCGGCAGTAATGGTTATACTGGCCGGATGCGGACAGGATGTTAATTTTACGGTATATAATCATTCAGGAATAGTTCCTACGGGAAATCAATATATAGGCATTACAGTAGAAGCGGATGGTACGGACTCGCTATCGTTTTTTCCAACCGAAAATGCCCTGTCTGACAGTGAAATTACCGATGCTAACAGCAGGGTAATTAAAGTAAAGGAAAGTAAGACTGTATCGGTAAATGCCTGGGGACAGTATTTTGTGACGGGGACAGACGGAGTTCTTACAACTGAATCATTTGAAATTGGGCCTCAGACGGCGGTAGTTTACGGCGGTTTTCCAAGCCCGCCGGACTGGTACGCTGCCGTATTTATGAATGAAATAACCATTTATAAGAAGTAAGCTGTTATGGAAAAAAAGCTTGTTAGTTTTTTCAACCGGTTATCCGCGCGGGTAAAAAAAGGTATTTCATCAAAAGCCGTCGGTAAGAATTCTAAAGGGCAGACCACCAAGTTTTTTGATGTTTATTGCGAAAAACAGATAATTGATTTTTTAAAGAAAAATATAAAAGTTAAAGCCACTGTAATATCCGAAGAAATAGCGGAACCGTTTGTAATAAATCATTCCTCCCGGACCGATATGCACTACATAATCATAGACCCGGTGGACGGGTCGGATAATTACATGAACTCGGTGGGTTTTGTCTGTGTGGGGATTGCTGTTTTTGACAGTAATTATGAACCTGTTATGTCCTTTGCCGGGAATTATTTTACCGGAGATTATTTTTACGCGGATAAAAAAAAAGCGGTAATAAACGGCAAAAAAGCAGGTATAAAAAAAACATCCGTGCCGGTACGGAATTCAGCGCTTCTTGTAATGTCCAATAATACCTTTAAAGACGGGCAGGCGCTTTTAAAATTCACCGATGGTTTTGAAAGTATCAGGTCGCTTGGCGCCACGATTGGCGAAATGCTTCAGATATTAATGGGGCACTACGGGGTGTTTATTGATGTGCGCGGAAAACTTTCACTGGAAAATTTTGCGCCATATTTTATCGCGCAGAAATACGGCCTGCTTATAATTACCGACCCTTACGGCAGGCCGCTAAAATTAAAAGGGCTTGAGCTTGTGACCGGGTATGACGTAGTGGCTGCGGTTGATGCCGGCTTTCACCGCAAAATGATAAAGGGGTTAAAGAAAGTAATAAAATGAAAATTTCAATTGTTGTGCCTTTGTTAAATCAGATAAAATACACAAAAAAATGCTTCGCCTCCATTAAAGCCAACACTGATGATATTGCGTATGAAATAATTGCCGTTGATAACGGCTCTTCTGACGGTACTGTGGAGTATCTTAAAAAACAGAAAATAAAGTTCATTGAAAACGGGAAAAATATGGGCGTTGCAAAAGCGTGGAACCAGGGGGTAAGGGCGGCATCAGGCCGGATGGTATGTATAATAAATAATGATATTGTTGCCGGAAAGGGATGGCTGTCATCGCTGGCGGATTTTTATTTAAGAAAAAATAACGCGGGAATTGTGAGCCCCGGCACAAGGGAAGGCGCGCTTGATTATGAATTTCAGGCTTATGCAGAATCGTATACTGCCCGGATGAAAAATGTCAGCAGAAAGTGGTTTTCCGGCTGGTGTATGCTTATAGCTTCTGACAGGTTTGAAAAAGTGGGATTGTTTTCAGAAGAATTTGGCATAGGCATAGGGGAAGATATGGATTTTTTCCTGAGGCTTAAAAAATGCGGTTTTGAATCGTATATTACAGGATCTTCATTTATACATCACTTTGGCAGCAGGACAATTAAGGATATAAAGGAAAATGAAGGCGATGGTTTTGAAAAAGAGAATATTCAAAAACTGGAAGAAAAATGGGGGAATAAATCTTGCCTGATACGCAGATTTGAAAAACTTACGGGGTCAATCGATAAAAGAATAATGAAAGCCGTTTACGGGCACAATCTGGTGGAAAAAATTTAAGATATTAAATTTCCTTCTTGTTTTTGAATAAACCGTAAAAAGAAAGCCCGTCCTTATCAAACAGAAAAATACAGCCTGTCATCCCAAGCAGCACAAGGTCGCGTATTATCGCGAATATGCCCACTTTATCCGGCAGCCCTATCATAAGGTCAAAACATCCGCATTCCATGTCAAAGCCGCGCAGCCACGCCTGTGTTATGGCAATTGTGTAAACTACAAGAAGCCCGCTTAGTATAAAAGCGGAACTTTTGGCGTAAACATCGGCCAGCAGCAGTATACCGCATATAAGCTGAAGCCAGGGGATTACAACGGCAAGCGGGAACAGTACTGTTTCAGGGAGCATTTTATAAGACCCGATAGCTTTGGAGAATTCTTCGGGGTCAAATACTTTGGTCACGCTGGAAAGTATAAATACAAGGCCTATAAGTATTTTGAATGTAATCAAAACAGCATTATTGGAAAAAAGCTTAATAAGTAAATCCTGCGTTTTAATTAATGCGGATGCTGAAGGTATTTTGTATTTTTCAGGCTGTCTTTTTATTGTGCTTTTTTGTACTCGGGGTAATTTGCTTCTGACCATGAATTCCAGCCTCCAAAGAAGATTACAACGTTTTTGTAGCCGGCGTCATAAAGCATATAAGCGGTCTTGTCTGAAAGGCGGCATCCGATACCGTGGCAGTAGGTGATAAGCACTTTGCCTTTCTGGCTTAAAACTGTTTTATTTTTCTCGATGTCCTGAACCGCGGTGCCTACGGGTATTGAAATTGCCCCTTTTATATGCGCCTGTTCATATTCGCCGTAAGATCTGGAATCAATAAAAACAGCTTTGCCGTTGTCGTAAAGGTATTTGGCTTCATCAAGCCCTATTTTTAATATCTCTGTTTTGGAAGCCGCGTTCTTAAGAAGATAACTGAAATCAGCTTTTGCGGAGGGCATTGTGTTCTGTACTCCGGCAGGTTCGGCGGAAGCGGAAGCGGGTTCAATGTTCAGCTGAAAAGACTGATTTGTAGCCGGGTCATTTATTGTAATGCTGCCCTGCGCGTTTGAAGTTACAGCCGGCCGGCTTGAAAGATTCTTGCTTCGCATAAGCGTGGCTGCAATACCGGCTGTAATGGCAACCGCGATAATTACAGCAGCTGTAATAAGGCTTTTGTTGATACCGGTTTTATTTTTTATTTCGGTGTCAGGGGCGGTTGTTTTAATGCTTTTTTTTACAGGGCGTGCTTTTGCCATAACGTTCACCTCTTATTTTTTAAATCATGCGTTAAGTACTTATAAATATAATTAAATAACATTGAAGGTTAAAAGTCAATAGTGCATTTATAAACAGCATTGTATTATTAGTTTAAGCGGATATAAATACAAAAATAAATACAAATCTTTTAAGTAAGATGTCAGCTGAAACGTATAAATGAAATATTCAATACCGGAATTTAGGTTATTAATGTAAACCCTGACAAAACAAATAACCTAAATGCAATACTTGACAAAATATCTGTGCGCTGATATACTAAAATCGTTAACTACAAATTTACAATAACTTAAGGGAAGGGAAAACAACTATGAAAGAAAAACTTATAGGTATAGGCGCGGGAGCTAAATTAAGCGGGCTTTCTGAAAGGACACTTAGATATTGGGAGAGCCTTGGGCTTATAAAACCCGTAAGGCTGCCTTCCGGGCACAGAAAATTCAGCAAGCCCATGATAAAGAAAATTATTGCCATAAAAGAAATTCTTGAAAAGTACAATTTAAGGATAAATGACCTTATTACTTCTTCCAAGTTTCTTCAGGATGAACTTTTAAAAGAAAAGGTTGATTCTCCTGACGTATTTGACCTGAATATAGCCCTTGATTCACAGATATATGAAAGGGCAAAGAAAGCGGGTAAGCTTCACCCTTTATCCGGCCTGCCGGATTCGCTGTACATCCGCCAGGAAATTGAAAGAAGGCTGGATGAAGACTATAAGATTGCGGTATGTTACGTGGATATGAAAGATTTTAAATATTACAATAAACGCTACGGATATGAAAAAGGCGACGCGGTTATAAAATTTCTTGCCAGCCTTATTCACGATGTCGTAAAGGAAAACGGGGACAAAGAAGACATTGCCGGGCATATAGGCGGGGATAATTTTGTCATAATAACATCGCATGAAAAATACAATAAAGTATGTTCGGAACTTATCAAGTCGTTTGACCTTCTTATAGAGCAGCATTATGAAAAAGAAGACCGCGACAAAGGCTATATAGTAAACTACACCAGGCGCGGCGAAGAAATAAGGACTGCGGTTATGATTCTGTCGGTTTCAGTGGTATGGAACATAAGAAGAAAACTTACTCATTACGCCGAAGTGGCGGATATAGCGCAGGAATTAAAATCATACGCGCAGAAATTTCCAAAAAGCGAATTTGTGGTGGACAGAAGAAGTGATTAGTTTTTCGGCGGAGCGGGAATTTTTTCCAGCACAGCAATAATGCTGTTAAGATCCGCCCTGGAAGGGTCAATTTCCTTGATTTTTCTGAATGCCTGAAGCGCTTCTGAATACCTGCCGGTTTTGTAATAAACCACCCCCAGGTTGTGCCATGATGAAACATATTCTGGGTCCAGCTGAAGGCTCTTTAAATAGTTTTCTTCGGCAGTTTTAAAATCCCCCAGGTTAAACCGCGCGTTGCCCATGTTATAAATAAATTCACAGTTTTCCGGCTGCAGCTGAAATGCAAGTGTAAAGTACTGCAGGGACAAATCGTTATAGCCTTTGTCTTCAAAAAATACGCCCGCTGAATTTGATGATGTGGCAAAATCTTTCAGGTAAAGCGATTCGTTGGGCTGCGTGAAAGCCCCGGTGTATGTACCAAGCGTATTTCTGTAATTATAATATTTCCACATGTTGCGCAGCGACACCGTGTACATGTCGCTTATAAAGGCGTAATCTGAAGGCATAACCCGCCACGCCATTCCTTTGGGCATAAGTTCAAATCCGCCGTTAAGCGCGTTTTCTTCAGGCTTGTTATATGAAAAATAGATATTTCTGGAAGATAGATTCATTTTTATAAGCGCGTTTATGATGTAACCGGTGGATTCCGTGCCTATCTTTTTTTCTTTTATTACCGGTACCTTTACCGAAGGGTCCTGTTTTTTAATGGAATCACGAACCCATTGCATAGGCAGCACGGCAGAACCTATTATTACCACGTCAGTACGTATTTTTTTTACGTATTTCAGGTACCATAACGGAAAAACAACGCCGTCACCGGTGACAAACAGAAGTGAATTTTTTTCCACGGAAGACAGCAGGTTTAAATTAAAATCCCTGGAAAAAAAATATGCGGACCTGTTTAAAAGCGGGTACGCGGTAATTGTATCGCGGGCAAAAAGCGCCGCGAATAATATAACGGCGGCGATGCGCGAGGTTTTTTTATTCTTTATAAAAGCCATTAAAGAGTAAAGTCCAATCGCCATACACAGAGCCAAAGAAAGATAAACGGGCGTGATGTAAGTTTCCATTATATAAAGCCTTTCTTTTGGAAGGTTAAGATAAAAAGATGTGACAGCAAGAAATATAAAAGGTATAAGCACAAGGATGATTCCGGTTTTTCTATTTTTAATAAAGGCGAATATTATGCCTGATAATGCCAGCGCAAGCCCGGCAAAGGAATGTTCGCGCGCGAGGGAGGAAAAGAATTTTCCGGCCTGCATTAAAGGCGCGTTTATGCTTTTGGCAATTTCAGCCCTGACATACTGATATCTGGAAAAGACCTGCATGAAATTTTCAAGATTTGAAGGGTCGCCCCAGTTCAGCACAGCGCTGTGCGCCCGTATTGGAAGGTAAAGATAAATTGAAAAACCCGCGGCAAACAAAAGTATTAAAGATATAATATTTGTTGGGCGCAGTAATTCTTTAAGTCCCGGGCTTAAAATAATATAGAGATAAACAGGAAACATAATAATCTGCGACATATGGTGGTTTCCCATGCTTAAACCGTAAATCAGGAAAAACAGCCTTAGCGTTTTGATTTTTTGTCCCGGCACGGAGGTAAAAGAACAATTAAAAGCTGTGATTAAAAGTCCCAGAGTGAAGGCTATGTTAAGAAGGTAAATTCCGCCTTTGGCGGTTATGGACTGGTCCCAGATTGAAAAGCCCGTCATAAAAAACACGGCGCAAGCGGCCGCGGGAAGCGGCGTATAAGCGGGTAAATTCATAGCGCGCAAAAGGGTGTTAAACAGAATAATGATAAGAAGGCCGCAAATTAAAGAAAGGGTTATTGACAGAAGATAAATGCGGAAGGAGTGGTCTGCAACCGGAATAAAGGAAAATATTTTTCCAAGAAGCGAGAACACGGGATATCCCGGGGGGTGTTGTATGCCAAGCGTAACGCTTGCTGTTATAGTTTCGCCTGAATCGCCTGAAAATACCGCGGGCGGTGTGGTGGTTAATAAAAGATAAAATACAACTAAAAATACTGCCGCAAAAAAAGCGGCAGGCAGGAATCTGCGTGAAAACATATTTTAATTTTCGTTAAAATGTTCTATTAATTTTTCTATGTGCTTTTTTTCGCCTTCAAGTATATGAAGCCCTGCTGAATACCTTCCGAATATCTTATAAGCGTTGCGCTTGGTCCATTCAATGCGTACCAGAAGGTTAAATTTGTCTTCCGCTATGGCGTTTTCGTGTATTTCCAGTTTAAGGGTGGTGCGTTCCGGAAGCAGAAAATCGCAGTTGATCAGCATTCCTTCTTCGCTTACGTTAATGGTGGTGGCGCGGAAAGATTCTCCCTGTTTTAGCTTTGATTTTTCACCGGTAATATCATCGGGAAAACGGTCAAGGACAGCCGAAATGTTCAGAATCTTGGTGAACCTGGGGTGCTTCCTTGCTTCTCTTTCGTCTTTTTTCATCGTGCCACCTTTTGGTTTGTTTATTTTATGCATTAATTGGTGCCGGAGGTCGGACTTGAACCGACATGACCTTGCGGACGGGAGATTTTGAGTCTCCTGTGTCTACCGTTTCACCACTCCGGCCAGTCCTGAAAACATACTATATTAAATGGCAGACTTTGTCAACTTAAAGAGAGGTTTTACGTCAGAAAGTAAAAAAAACACGTAATAAAGCTTTTTGGGTTTATTTTCAAGTTTTTTTTTAATGAAAAAAGTGTTATATTATTTGGAACAATAATTTTAAGGAGGGCATCATGTCAGACACAAGAAAATTTATTCTTCAGGAAAAGGATATACCAAGCGCGTGGTACAATATTATTCCGGATCTTCCCACTCCTCTTGACCCGCCGCTTAATCCGGGAACGGGAAAACCGCTTGGGCCGGAAGATCTTGCTCCAATTTTTCCGATGGCTTTAATAGAACAGGAAATGTCACCCAAACAGTGGATAGATATTCCGGGTGAAGTGATAGATATTCTTAAGTTGTGGAGGCCGTCGCCGCTGATCAGGGCAAGAGGTCTGGAAAAGCTGCTGGATACTCCTGCAAGAATTTATTACAAATATGAAGGTGTATCTCCCGCGGGAAGCCATAAGTCAAACACAGCCATAGCGCAGGCTTATTACAATAAAAAAGAGGGCGTTAAAAAACTATCGACAGAAACCGGAGCAGGGCAGTGGGGTTCCGCTTTATCACTTGCCGGAGCAATGATGGGCATTGAAGTTGAAGTATATATGGTAAGGGTAAGTTACGACGCTAAACCTTACAGAAAATTAATGATGGAAACATGGGGCGCAAAAGTATACCCTTCACCGACAAAGCATACGGAAATAGGTAAAAAAATTCTTGAGCAGAATCCTGATTCTCTGGGTTCTCTTGGAATCGCGATATCCGAAGCTGTTGAAGTGGCTGCAAAAGATCCGCACACCAAATACGCGCTGGGAAGCGTTTTAAACCATGTGGCGCTGCATCAGACGGTAATAGGCCTTGAAGCAAAGAAACAGATGGAGATGGCAGGCGATTATCCGGATGTGGTTATTGCGTGCCATGGCGGCGGAAGCAATTTCGCGGGAACCGCTTTCCCGTTTGCTTATGACAAGATGAAAGGCAATAAGAAAAATATAAGGCTTATAGCGGCTGAACCCGCGGCCTGTCCTACGCTTACAAAGGGAAGAAACGCGTATGATTTTGGCGATACAGGCGAAATGACGCCGCTTCTTATGATGTACACTCTTGGGCATAAATTTATGCCGTCGGGAATTCACGCGGGCGGATTAAGATATCACGGAGCTTCGCCGCTTGTTTCAAATCTTCTTAAAAATGGTGTTATTGAAGCTGTGGCAAATAATCAGACAGAGTGTTTTGACGCGGCAATACAGTTTGCGAAGACAGAGGGGATAATACCTGCACCTGAAAGCACGCACGCGATAAGGGTGGCAATTAATGAAGCCCTTGATGCCAAAGCAAAAGGCGAAAAAAGAGTAATTCTGTTTAATTTAAGCGGGCACGGTAATTTTGATTTTGCCGCTTATGAAGCGTATCTTACAAAAAAGATGAAAGATGTGCCTTTGCCGCAGTCTGATATTGATAAAGGTTTTGAAAGCCTTCCAAAGCTTTAAATTATAGTGCTGTTTTATAAAATAGCGATGAATAGAGGGTGGTATATGAAAGTAAAATTATTTACAGCGATATTTTTCATGCTTAACACGGCGGCATTCTGCGGAATTTCCGGATTGCCGGTGGAGGTAATAAATCACGGCGCGGGTGTAAGGGCGCTGTCAATGGGCGGGGCCGCTTCTGCCGATTCCGCCGACCCTTCGGCTTCTTTCTGGAGCCCGGCTATGCTTGATTCAATAACTTCAAATCAGTTAGAAGCGTCCCATGAAATGTTATACGGCGGAGCCGCTTTTAATGCTTTGGGTTTTTCCGGGCCTATAGGAAAAATGGGCGGGCTTGGGGTTTCGATAAGAAATATGTATTACGGCGAATATGAAGTGGTATCTGAAGAAGGAAATGTGCAAGGTAATGAAGTCATGAATGATTTTATGCTGACGGGCGCGTATGGACGCAACCTTTTTGCAGGAGTGCAGGGAGGCCTGGCGCTTAAGGCGATAGTGCGCGGAATCGGCGGAAAAAATTATATGGGTTTTAATTCAGACGTGTCATTTTCCAAAAGTTTTGAATGGGGAAGGGCGTCGCTGACAGGAAAGAACGTGATTCCCGCGGGCATTAAATATGATTTTTCTGAAGAGATGCTTCCGGCTGCTGTAAGGCTTGGGTTATCTTTTATGTTTCTTGACGGCACGCTAAAAGTGAACACTGACGCCGAAAAAGCATTCGCGGGCGGGCCTTTTGTTGTCTGCGCGGGCGCGGAATATAAGGTGATGCAGCCGCTTTATTTAAGGGCGGGCGCGGCTTCAATAGGCGACGTGAATGAAATTAACGCGGGATTTGGTTTTAAGCACGAGGGTTTTGGAATTGATTATGGCGCCGCATACACGGAATTATCTCTTAATCACAGGGTGGCGCTGTCGTACAGTTTCGGCGGTTATGAATTAAAACTTGCCCCGGAACCTGCTGTTTTTTCTCCTATCGGGGGCAACAGAAAGACGTACATAAAAGTTACGGCCATGACAAAATATGAAATATTTAAGTGGAAGGTTGAAATAAAAGACAATAAAGGAAAAGTTGTTAAAAGCTGGGAAGGCGCAGGCAGGCCCGATGAAACGCTTATCTGGGACGGGCTTGACAGGGATGGAATGCCTTTTAATGAAGGGGATTACAAAGCTGTAATTGTGGTCACTGATGAAAATGACGCGGTATCAAGGTCCGCGGACGTGGTGATAAAAATATCGCAGGGAGACCAGAAGGCAATTCCGTTGTTCATGGAATGATTACAAGTTACAAATGACAACTGACAAGTTACAACTCAAAGCGTGTAACCTGTAACCTGTTACTTGTCACTTGTAACTTGTCACTTGTAACCTGTCACTTGTAACCTGTCACTTGTAACCTGTCACCTGTAACCTGTAACCTGTAACCTGTCACCTGTTACTTGTCACTTGTAACCCGTCACTTGTCACTTCTTCTTTCTTCTGTCCGCCGGCACGGCCTTGGCTTCTTTTCTTCTGTCTTTTGAATAAAGCACAAGTTTGCCGTTTATCATTCTATATATCTGAATAAGCACTTTGTCAAAATAGATTCCGTCTGAAATGCGGATAAGGTTTTTGTTTGTATTATCGCTTTCGCGTTTTAATTCTTTTTGGGGAAGCTCTTTACTTTTTGTCCTGCGGTCGTGGCGCACATATACGTATCTGTTTCCCATGTTTTTTACTATCACTTTATCTTTTGAATCATAATAAAGATTTCCGTCAAGGTGGACATAACGCTCTGCCATATATAATTCCTCCTTATTTATTTTTATTCAGCCCTGAAAGGTGAGATTCCAGGCGCTTTAAATCATTTTTGCTGATTGATATTATTTTTAGGCCGGCTTTCTTTGTGTCATTACCCTTAAGCCCTTCAAGGCGCATAACTTCTGCCAACAG
Organism: Candidatus Goldiibacteriota bacterium; assembly: GCA_016937715.1. NCBI lineage: Bacteria > Candidatus Goldiibacteriota > Candidatus Goldiibacteriota bacterium. Next base: position 1,391 of record JAFGWA010000075.1, on the reverse strand, counting down.
TTTTACGGGGCTTGAAGCTTGAGGTATGTAAAGGTCTATTATAAGTTTATCGCCCTGCGCAAGCGGTTCATCTGTGATTATGGCAAGTCCGCCCCGGCTTACATCATCTGTCATTGAAGTGATAAGCCTGTTGCCCTGTACCATCTGTAATTTTTCAACCGTGGTGTCCCTGTAATCGTCCGATAGTTCCGGAGATTCTTCCGCGGTGCGATAATATGAAACTTTAAGGATGTCTTTTACCCGCTCGTATTCGCGGCGTTCCAGCCAGCCTTTTTTTAATTCTGTCATTTTTTATCCTTTTTACGGGACTTTTTGGTGACTTTTTTAATTGTATATTTTTCGGGATGAATCATACCCAGAGAGATAACAGTTTTTAAAGCGTCTTCAACCGGAGTGTCAAGAAGCACGATATTTTTTGGCGGCACAAGTATTAGAAAACCGGAAGTGGGGTTTGGTGTGGTGGGTATAAAAACGTGTATAAAAGAGCCTTTATTTTTTGAATTAACAAGTGTAACTTCATCCTGTGAAGTTATAAAACCAATAGCATAAAAACCATAATAAGGATACTGAACAAGGGCGGCCTGCCTGAAAGAGCGTCTTTTGCCGGCAAACAGTGTATCGCTTATCTGTTTAATGCCGCCGAAAATCTGTTTTAATACAGGTATTCTTGATATAACCGTTTCGTATATTTGAACCATTTTTTTACCCAGATAATGCGTGGCAAAAAGGCCGGTTATCCACAATAGAAGGATAAGCGCTATAAGGCCAAGTCCCGGGATAGATATTCCGATATATTTGGTAAGAAGAGGGCCTAAAATTGAATCCAGCTTGTTTAGAAGGAAATAAGTGATATAAACAGTAAGGAAAGCAGGCAAAATTACAATTAAACCGGCCAGTATTTTTGACCAAAACCTTTTGATGAATCCTGACGGCATAATGCTATCCTCCGTTAAATAATATTGAAATTATATATGAAAGTAGTGTAAAAAACAATACTAAAATGAAAGAAATGGCAAAAGTGTTAAAAAATGCAGCAGTTTTACCTATGGAAACAAAAAGATAGGATTTGGTTTACGAAAAATCAGAAAAGCATAGGTTTATATAGAAAATATAAGAATTTTTGTATTTGACAAGAGGTATTTATATAGTATAATTATAATTAGATTAGTAATAAATAGAACGAAGTATAATAAACAATAAAGCGTAAGAGTTAATTATTATGTCAGAAATTGTATTTTATTGCATTGCCGTTAATTAAACCTGACAAAAAAACGGCAATAACCAGGAGTTTCTTATTGGATAGCTTATTGCAATTGACAGGCAATAACGCGCAGATTAAAAAATTTATTATTAATATATTATTATATATATTGGGGCATATCCGGACTTCG
>JAFGWA010000074.1 GCA_016937715.1 Candidatus Goldiibacteriota bacterium | reverse complement strand
CTTATTTTAGAAAGAAATCTGGCAACTACAGGAGAGAACCCCTTTTATGAATCTTTTTAATTACACACAATACTTGACAGTATCTAATGGATGCTTAGAGGCTTAGAATGCTTGGAGGCTTGGAATGCAAGAGCGGTGGTAGGCGCGGGCTTTAGCCCGCGGCAGTTGATTATTAGTTTAAAAGATAAACGTTAAATTTAAAAAAACGCGCCTTAAAAGGCGCGGCTGCCGGATCGAGACAAACAAGTCAAAAACGCGTGAGCCGCTGACGATTTGTCAAACAGGGGTTGGGTGTGTTTTTTCAGTGTGTGCCGCGTAAGCATAGTGTGTAAACGGCAGGGGCGATTTAATGCCGCGGCGGCATACAAGTATGTGCGGGCAGATTCCCGGTTGCCAATGAATTAACCTGCCTGTTGAATTCAGGTTTGTTTGGATACAAGCATAGCAATTTGCGGCGCGCACTGAAAAAATATACCCGGCCCCTGTAAGGGCTGCGTATAGGCTGCCCGTTGGTTTGTTTCAACCAAGCCGCAGAGCTGCTGTATGCTGAGCTGCGTTACTTAATCATTCCCTGCGGCTATTTCTGTCCTTTTCCTTTTTGTCGGGTCAAGGATCTTTTTCCTCATCCTGATGTTAATGGGGGTGATTTCAAGCAGTTCGTCGTCGGCTATGTATTCCATAGCCTGCTCCAGGCTGAATTTGCGCGGCGGTTCCAGGTTAATGGCGTCATCCGTGCCGGAAGCGCGCATATTGGTAAGTTTTTTGCCTTTGCAGACGTTTATTATCATGTCGCTTTCACGGGAATTTTCTCCCGCAATCATGCCCGCGTAAACTTCGGTTACAGGCGCGATAAAGAACGCTCCCCTGTCTTTAAGTTTATCAAGCGAATAAGCGACAGAAACGCCGTCTTCAAGGACGATTAGCACGCCTTTGTTTCTTGTGGGAACATCGCCTTTATATGGGCCGTAATCATGGAAACTGTGGTTAAGTATTCCTGTGCCGCGTGTTTCGGTCATGAATTCATTCCTGAAGCCCAAAAGCCCCCTTGTGGGGACGTGGAATTCAAGCCTTGTATAGCCGTCTTTGCCGGGAACCATATTGATAAGCTCCCCTTTTCTTATTCCAAGTTTTTCCATGACCACGCCTACAAAAGCCGCGTCCACGTCAATTATGGCGTGTTCTATCGGTTCGCACTTTTCGCCGTCTATCTGGCGGAAAATAACCTGCGGTTTGGAAACCTGAAGTTCAAAACCTTCACGCCTCATATTTTCTATAAGGATTGAAAGCTGAAGTTCGCCCCTGCCCTTTACAAGAAAAGAATCAGGCGAATCCGTTGGTTCCACAATTATACCCACGTTGGTCTGAAGTTCTTTCATAAGGCGGTCCCAGATGTTTCTTGAAGTTACAAATTTGCCTTCGCGCCCCGCAAAAGGCGAATTGTTTACCATAAAGGTCATGGCAACCGTTGGTTTGTCAATGTCAATTGAAGGAAGGTCGTCGCGGTGTTCGGGATCTGTTACTGTTTCGCCCACGTCAATTGTATCCATTCCGGCAAGCGACACAATGTCGCCCGCAAATGCTTCTTTAAGTTCAACCCTGTTAATGCCTTCGTAAGTTAGAATTTTTGTAATTCTGTAATTTTCAAATTTACCGTCTTTTTTTATAAGTGTTACACTGTCTCCGGTTCTAACAGACCCGTTGTGTATCTTTCCCGTTCCTATTTTACCTATGTAATTGTCATAACTGATGGCGGATGTTAAAAACTGAAATGGTTTTGTCCTGTCGCCGGATGTATTTGCCACGTGGTCAATAATCATATCCAGAAGCGGTATCATGTCTTTTGATTCGTCTTTAAGGTGAAGTTTTGCATAACCGTCCCTGCCGGAAGCGTAAATTACCGGGAAATCCAGCTGGTGGTCGGCCGCGTTTAATTCCACAAAAAGGTCAAACACCTGGTTTAAGACTTCGTCAGGTTCGGAATTGACGCGGTCAATTTTATTTATTATAACGATAGGCATAAGGCCAAGTTCAAGGGATTTTTTCAGGACATATTTTGTCTGCGGCATGGTGCCTTCAAAGGCGTCAACCACAAGAAGTACGGAATCCACCATTGAAAGAATTCGCTGGACTTCGCTTCCAAAGTCAGCGTGTCCCGGAGTATCCACAATATTTACTTTGTAACCGCGGTAAGTGTAGGCCGCGTTCTTTGAAAATATGGTAATTCCCCTTTCGCGTTCAAGGTCATTGCTGTCCATAACGCGTTCTTCAACTTTTTGATGTGATTTAAATACACCCGCCTGCCTTAAAATACAGTCTACAAGCGTGGTTTTACCGTGGTCAACGTGCGCGATAATTGCGATATTCTTGATTCTGTTCATATGATTACCTTCCTGCCATATTAGAATGGTCTAAAAAAAAATAGAGACGCGTAATAAAGCGTCTCTTTTAAGACGTATATTATAAAAAAACCCGGGCTGCAAGTTTAGCAAGCCCGGGTAAAAGCAAAACAGAACCTGTTTCTGCTGCAACTTCTGCTGCCAAAGCAATTTCTTTGCTAAAGCGGTATCTGCTGCACTTTCTGTTTCCGGTTCTTTTCCACTTCTACCTTTTCTTACAGTTTAAATATAACAGATAAAAGGCTTAATAGCAAATGATTTTAATAATACGGGATACTTATCTTGCTTTTTTTAATTCTTCAAGGTTGTCTGCCGCAAAACGGTCATAGGGGTCAATGCGCAGCGCCTTTTCAAGGTATTCTTCCGCTTTAATATTGCGTTTGATTATTTTGTAAAGCCAGCCGGCGCAGGCGTTAAGCGCGGAACTTTCAGGGTCAATTTCAAGCGCTTTTTCTATAAGGGTAATTGCCCCTTCATAATCTTCCGCGCGCCAGCGTATTTCCGCGTTGTCCCAGTAAAACCCGGGATTCCCGGGGCACATTTCAAGGGCTTTTTTAAACAAAATATCTGATTTTTTATAATCTTTCATATCGCGGAAAACGCCGCCCAATATACCCAGATACAGACCTACAGATTCGGTTTTATCCATGCATTTCCCGTAGTATTCGGATTCGCCCCTGCAGACAGGGTTATATTTGTCTTCGTAATCATAATATTCTCTTCCGCTGCTTGTGGCTTCTATGTTAATGGGGCTTTTGCCCGCGGGCTGATACCTTGCGTAAACATGGCCCGGAACGCCTATTACGCAGATAGGAAGACCGGTTTTTTCGCCAAGCATCAGGGTAATAAAGGAAAGTTCGGAGCACACCCCGTCCCTTCTTGAAATCACTTTGTTCATCAGGCGGATTTCAAGCCATTCTTCAGGGGTTAAAGGTTTGTTGTTGTCCAGATAATCAATTACTTTCCTGTTATATTTAAAACTTTCAGTTTCAAAGATATATCTGTTGAAAATTTCAACTATTATTTCATCGTTTGCTTCGTCTCCCACCTTTTCTTTAATTTTATCCGCCATTTTCTGCAGTTCGTTATTCATAAGTTCCGTGTCGGATTCAGGGTCAAAAAGACGCGATATCTCCAGAAGGGTTATGCTAAGGTCAAAATCCGATGTGCCGGGCGGAGGAAGAACGGAGTTCAGTTTTTTTTCAAAAGTGTCTTTTTGGGTGCAGCCCGCGGAAAATAGAAACAGTATCAGAGGGCATAAAATAAAAAAATGTTTCATGTTATTTTAAAACCGCTTTTTTAATGTTTACTCCCTTGTAGTAATATTTCAGAATGTCTTTATACGGGTAGCCTTTTTCCGCCATTCCTGCCGCGCCTTCCTGAGATAAGCCCACGCCGTGGCCCCAGCCAAGGCCGTTAAAGACCGCTTCGCCGCCGTCTATGTGTACATTAAAATTTGTGCTTCTTAGGGCGTCAACGCCAAGCGCGGTTCTGAATACATTGCTTTTAATGAAAACGGTTCCGGCGCTTCCTTTTATACGGACCATAATTGCCCTGCCGCTGTCCGTGCGTTCAGGGATATTAATATCAAAAATTTCGCCGGTGGAATTTCCGTTTTTTCCAAGTTTTTCTTCAAGAGAAGGCAGGCTTATTGTATGTTTCCAGGAATAGTGTTTTCCTTCCCGGCAGTAAGGGTCATCAACTATTTTAAGATAAGGCAGAGTTCCGCCCCATACTTCTTTGCTGTCAGCGGTTTTTCCGCCGCTGTTTGCGTGAAAAAACGCCTGAACCACATCAGTGCCGTATGTCATTATAAGCCCGCGGGTTTCGTCAACCGCGGCGTTTGTATTTTTATGTTCCACGCCGAATCCCTTGTATACCTGGGAAATTACCGTGCTGTCAAGGTCGTAGCGTTTGTCCCTGGAATTAAGTTTGTTGTAAAACGCGAATGACCTTGCGGCCACAGCCTGTGATTTTAAAACTTCGGCGTGCCAGGAAGGGATAATTTCAGACGGCAATACGCCGTAAAGATACTCTTCTATTGAAAGCCTGTTAATGGCAAGAACAGTTTCGTTTTCAGCTTCCAGAATAAAAGTGCCGCGGTATTTTTTGGATCCAAGGTTTATAACGTCTTTGGATGATATTTCTATTTTTGTGTGCTGCGCGGCATCGCCGTTAAGCGTGATGGCGCCGGATGCCGCTTTAATTTCACAGCTCCTGCCCAGGTTCCTGCCGTTTTCTTTTAAAACCATATCAGAAGCTGACGAAAGGTTAAAAGGGCCTTTAATTTTATTTATCAGCACGTTTATTACAAGTGTTTTTTCTTCGCCGTTTTGTTCGTAATCATCCGGATGCCAGCTGGAAGAAGGCGTTGCCGCGGGGGCGGGCGTTTTATCTTCCGCGCGGGCTGTGTTATCGGCGGCTGACTTGGCGGCGGACCGCGATGATGTCACTTCCACATGCCCCGGCGGAAAAGCGGTTCTCATTGACACGCATGAAGAGAATAAAAAAAGCGATGCCGCGGCGGTTATGGTAAAAGTAATTTTATTTATTTTCATTTTTCACCGTTGTTATGTTATTTTTAGCCGATACCGGTTATTTTGTTATCTGAATATATTCAAACGCAGCGTCAGAATTTCCGCTGTTCCACTGGTTTAAAACAAAAACACCGGCTTTAACCGACGATGATGCTTTAAATTCCACGGGTTTAAAACTGAACCATACGCTGCCGTCAACGCTGCACGATGCTGTGAATATGTCCCCTTTTCTTTCCATCCTTAAGTATGACAATTCAAGCGTGTAAGGAATCTCTTCCGAATAGAACCACCTGCCGCCGGCCGCGCCGGAAACATTTATGACGTTGCGGGTCTGAAAGTGAAGCACCCTGTCTATCCTTAAAAAGTTATGGTTGTCCTGCCATATTACTATGCCGGCGCCGTTGCCGTTGTTTTTGGCCGTGAAATACATCTTTGTTTCAATTGTAAAATCGCCGCTTAAATCCGCAAGTACTTTGGGTGCGTCGGTATTTGAATCCATAAAGATATCATGGCCGTCGCCGCGTGCCTGTATGTGAAGGCGGCCGTCTTTAATTTCATATGAACAGTCATTTCTGTTGTCATGCCACTTAAGCGCCGGCTGCATGTTTGGGAGGTCAAAGTCTTCCCTTAAGCCCTGAATTGCTTCAACAACTTCGGCGGGGACAGCGGTGCTTTTAACAGCGGGTTTTACGGCTGCCGCCGGCGGTGTTGTCGCGGCGGCTTTTATGGCTGGCTTTACGGCTGTAGGCGCGGCTGCTGCCTTAACCGCGGTTTTTACGGGAACGGGCGCTGTTTTAACCGTATTTTCAGAATTTTTAAATTCGTCCAGGTCAATTTTTATTATCTGTTTCGGATAAATACGGTCAGCGTTCTTAAGGTTGTTATAAAGCGCTATTTTCTCATAGTTCATTTTTTTGCCTGTAAATTTTCCGCTGATTTCCCACAAAGTATCGCCTTCCACAACTTTATATTCTATTAAGTTCTGCGCGAAGACGTTCATGGCTAAAAACATAACGCTTAAAAATACTGCCTGTCTTGTTTTATTCATTCCCTGGCCTCCAAAAAATTATTTTTATGCGGTATCATAATGCAGGTTAATTGTTTATATAATAACAAAAAATACAAATATCTGCACGGTTTTATTAAATGCAGGAGCGCTGTCCCTGCGAAATTATTTGTTTTCACATGAACGTGCTCCGGATATGTTTTAATTATTTTTTCCAGCTTAACCGTATATTGCCTTCGCCGGCAAGTTTTTCAAGGGAGATAAGCAGGTTTTCGTTCACGCTTATTTTTTCTTCAAGCACGGCCTGTGCTTCCCTGCCGTCGCCGGTAATTATATGCATTACAACTTCTGAAAGCCCTTTGTTCTGCGACATCAGGTTTTTCATTTCCTGCAGGGTAAGCTGTTCTAAGCCCAATTCACGAATGGTGATATGAAGGTATTTGCCAAGCGCGCCGTAAGCATCATCAAGGCCTATCACGCTTTCCATGCTTACAAAAGGTTCTGTGTCCATAAAAACAAGTCTGCCCCTTACCATGCACATCAGGCTGTTGGAAAAAATACTGTTTTTATCCTTTGGGAATTTATCGCCCGCTATTATTTTTATCCTGCCGGTCAGCCCTTCAAGGTGAAAATGCACGCGTTCCATTCCGCTTGGTGTTATTTTTTTTGCCAGGTCGTGGACAATGCCGCCTATTATTACCTGTTCGCCGGAATTTACTTTGCCTGTTAAAAGTTCGCTTATCGGCTGCGACACGCTTTCAAGCAGTTTTCTGTAACGCGCAAGCGGGTGCGAAGAGACATATAAGCCAAGGACTTCTTTTTCATATGACAGCTGTTCGCTTTCGCTCCATTTTTGTATATCGGGAATTTTTATATCCTGCGGGGCGGTTTCAAACAGGCTGAACTGGCCGCTTTCCAGGTCGCGCTGCGCCATTTCCGCCCGTTTCATGGCATCCGGGATGCACGCGAATATCTGCGCCCTGTGCATAAGGGTAAAATCAAACGCGCCGCTTTTTACAAGCGATTCTATTGTTTTGGAATTAACCGAATGCAGGCTGACCTTTTCGCAGAAGTCATACAGGTCTTTATAATCGCCTTTTTCTTTTCTTTTGGCCGCTATGTCCTGTGCCGCGGATGTGCCCACGTTTTTAACCGCTGCCAGCCCGTAGCGGATGGAATTTTTTTCAACCTTAAAATCCACATCGCTTTTATTTATGTCCGGCGCCATTACCTTTATTCCGTTGGCGGCGCAGTCTTCCACGTAAACGGCGGCTTTGTCAATGCTGTGCATGACGGAGGTTAAAAGCGCCGCCATGTATTCCGGCCTGTATAAGGTCTTTAAATATGCCGTCTGATATGCCACCACCGCGTAAGCCGCGGCGTGTGACTTGTTAAAGCCGTACTGTGAAAACTGCTCCAGTTTGTCAAAAAGGTCTTCGGCTGCCTGCGGTTTAATGGCGCGGTCTGCCGTGCCTTTCATGAATTTTACCTTTATCTTATCCATCTCGGAAGCTTTCTTTTTGGACATTGCCCTTCTTAAATTGTCAGCTTCCGCCATTGAAAACCCGGCTACCCTTACAGCTATCTGCATTACCTGTTCCTGATAAATAGCAATACCGTAAGTGTTTTTAAGCACGGGTTCCAGTTCCGGAAAATCATACGTGACTTTTTCCGTCCCTTTTTTTCTGCGGATGTATTCATCTATCATTTTCATGGGGCCGGGGCGGAAAAGCGATATTATCGCTATAATGTCTTCAAGGCAGTCGGGATTAATCTTTTTAAGAAGGTCCCTCATGCCGTCGCTTTCAAGCTGGAATACGCCCTGCGTATTGCCTTCGGCAAGCAGTTTATATACTTTGGGGTTATCAAAGGCGCCGTCATCAGGCAGAACGTCTATGCCGCGGGTTTCTTTGATATTCTTTATCGCTTTTTTTATTACGGCAAGGTTTCTTAATCCAAGGATGTCAAATTTAATAAGCCCCATTTTTTCCAAAGAGCCCATTTCCCACTGTGTCATGTAGTTTAAAGTCCCGCCTTCGGAATCGTCCTTGTCTTTTGGCACGGCAATGGGGACAAACTGCGTAAGAATATCAGGCGCTATTACAACGCCGGCGGCGTGTGTGGAATCCTGACGCAGCATGCCTTCTATTTTCATCGCGTAATTTATAATTTCTTCGTATATCTTTTCTGAATTCACAAAAGAGACAAACGAGCCGTCTTTTAAGATATCAGCAAAACTGACCGCCGGGCCTTCCGGCACTTTTTTCGCAAGCATGTCCACGTCGCGCAGCGGGACGTCCAGTACGCGGCCCACGTCCCTTATGGAAGCGCGGGGTTTTAACTGCTGAAAGGTTATTATCTGCGCGGTTTTATCCTTGCCAAAACGGTCCACAATATACTGCACCACCCGGTTTCTTTCTTCATCGGAAAAATCAAGGTCTATATCCGGCGGTGATACCCTGTCCGGGTTAAGAAAGCGTTCAAACAAAAGTTCGTATTTAATCGGGTCAATGCTTGTAATTCCAAGGACGTAGGATATTAATGAACCTGCCGCGCTTCCCCTGCCGGGCCCTACGGGAATGTCATTGTCGCGGGCGTACTTTATTATGTCGCGCACTATCAGAAAGTATCCGGTGTAATCCATTTTTTTTATTACGGCAAGTTCGTGGTCAAAACGCTTTTGAATTTCATCCGTCAGTAAATCGCCGGGATATTTTACCGCTAACGCTTCTTTTGTTATTTTGTCAAAGTATTCGTTATAAGTGCCGTCCCAGCCGGTAATTGTATATTTGGGCATGTGGCACTTGCCCGGCGGAAGTTTGGGCAGTTCAAAGTTGCATTTTTCCGCGATTTCAAATGTGCGCTCCACCGCGGCAATATCGTCAGGAAAAACTTTAACCATATCGGCATAATTTTTAAAATAAAATTCATCTGTTTTGAATTTCATTCTGTCCGCTTCTTTTAAGGTCTTACCGGTTTGAATGCATAAAAGGATGTCATGGGCGCGGGCGTCGTCCTTTTTCATATAGTGGACGTCATTGGAAACAGTAAGCGGAATGGACAGTTCTTTTGAAAGTTCCCTTAAACCCCTGTTTGCCAGAAGTTCTTCTTCCAGCCCGTGATTCTGCATTTCAAAGTAATAGTTGCCTTCTTTGAAGATGGAAAGGTACTCTTCCGCGGCTTTTTTCGCGCCTTCGTAATCGTCAGAGATAAGCTTGGACGGTACTTCGCCCTGTACGCACGAAGATAGTGCAATTAACCCTTCGGCGTGGTCTTTTAAAAAAGCTTTATCTATTGTAGGCTTATAATAGAAGCCGTCAGTAAAGGCGTAGGAGGATATTTTAATAAGGTTATTCCAGCCGATTTCATTTTTTACCAGTAAAACAAGGTGGTTTTTCTTTCTTTGATTGTTTTTAATGTCATCAACAATATAGGTTTCAAGGCCAAGAATTGGTTTGATGCCGGCGTGCGACATAGCGGTATAAAATTCCACCGCGCTGTACATATTGCCGTGCTCTGTGGCCGCAACTGCCATCATTTTATTGTCTTTGGCGGCCTTTATCATGTCTTCAAACTTGCACATGCCGTCCAGCATACTGTACTTAGTATGCAGGTGCAGGTGTATAAATTTAGATACCAAATCCGCCTCCGGTTTGCCTTAATATATCCTTAAAATTGTAATAATTTTAACACAGAAATATTAAATTGACTATACGGGTTTTGGAGGAAGGTTTAAACAGAGGGGTTAAAAAGATACCCGATCAGTTTTGGAGGTGTGGTAATATTTTATCAGGTATCAAGTCAAGGCATGAAACCTGTTTTTTTTTACTTAAATCACTGCTTTTTCTTGGTAAGTTCTATAAATTCTTCCAAAGTCAGTTTGATGTCTTCCCTGATTATTTTTCTTAAAAGTCCTTTTGGCAGGTCTGCTCCGCGGTGTATCGGAACAGTGGTAACTCTTCCGTCATGATGTTTTAATCTGGCATGCGAACCTTTTTGCCTTGTTACCGTAAATCCAAGTTTATTCAGTAACTTAATTAAATCTTTGCCTGATATAACCGGCAATTTATCCATTCGCTGTTATTTCCATTTCCCTGAAACCCACGAACTTATTTATTTCCGTTGGTTCGCTGTCTTCAAGACATAATTCAATCGCTTCTTTAATATTTTTCAGGGCTTCATCTATTGTTTTTCCATAGGAGTGACAACCCTTAAAAGACGGGCAACTCACGATATAAATGCCATCTTCGTCGGTTTCTATCAGAATTGGTAAGTGTAATTTCTTCATTTGCGGCCTCCTTTATTTTATATAAGTATACTATATTCTTTTTAAGTTTCAAACTATTTTCCTTTGTAATAAAATAAGTTAAGGTGTCGGACTTAGCTTATAAAAAGTCTTCATACCGTGCCTTGACTCAAGACATTATACCAAAATACCCTTTATTTTATAGTTGCTTTGTTTAAACCGCGTAAATAATACGTTTT
>JAFGWA010000073.1 GCA_016937715.1 Candidatus Goldiibacteriota bacterium | reverse complement strand
TTGTTACTTGTTACTTGTTACTTGTTACTTGTTACTTGTTACTTGTTACCTGTCAGTTAGCTTATAACCCTTTGCAGTATTTCCTGGCAGCGGCAAGTTCCTTCTTATTCTTCATCAGGCGCGGCCACAAAGGAAAAGAAGCACACTGAAAAGGCCTTACCGGATATATGGAACATTTCTTATTTTTAAGAAAAATACACGCTCCGGATTCATCCCATCTTAAAGTTCTTCCCTGCCAGATAAACCACTTTGTATATTTTTCTTTAAATTCTTTTACCTGCATTCCCAGATATGACGCTATTTTGTCTGATTCCCCTCTTTTCAAGTAAATAAACCCCACACCACAGCAGGCGCCGCACTGCCTGCATGAAAAGTTTATGCTGGTCTTTATCATACGCTTTTTAACAAGCTGTTTTTTATCCATGTAAACTTCCCCTGCCGATATTGTTGTGTTATTCTTCGGGACGCGCAGGAGCGCATCCCCCGCAAAACATGCTTTAATCAGTTTACATAACCCGCGCTTTAAAGAAAACACATTTTTTAATAAAAAAAAACAACCGCGGGTAATTAAACCCGCGGTTGTTTTGAAGCTTATGTTATCTTTTAAATTGCTTTAAACGAATATTCCCCTTTTTACGTAATGGGTGTGAAGCAGTTCATGTGACAGGTGGCCAAGCGGTTCTTTTAAGAACTCGTCATACAGCGCTTTTACTTCAGGATTTTCATGGGATTTTCTTAACCCCTTTTTCCTGTCTTCGGAATAAATTGAATCCGCCCTTTTCTGCCTTATTGCCCAGGTGGTCGGTATCGGCTGTCCGCCGCCGCCTAAGCATCCGCCGGGGCATGTCATAACTTCAATAAACGCGTAAGGCGACTTGCCGTCTTTTATCTGGTCTAAAAGTTTTCTGGCATTGCCAAGCGTATGCGCCACAGCCACTTTTATCTTTGTGCCGTTTAAATCAAGCTCCGCTTCCCTTATGCCTTCAAAGCCCCTGACCACTTTTAAGTCAAGGCTTGGCAGCGGTTTTCCCACGACCACTTCATAAGCGGTCCTTACCGCGGCTTCCATTACGCCGCCGGTCGCGCCGAATATAACAGCGGCTCCGGTTGACGCGCCAAGGGGCGAATCAAATTCTTCTTCCGGAAGGGTTGCAAAATGTATACCCGCCTGCTTGAACATCCTTGCAAGCTCCCTTGTGGTAAGGACATAATCAATATCATAAAATTTATCCTCTTTGGAAAGTTCCATCTTGTCTTTCCAGAACTCAAGGGCGCCGGCCATTTCTTCCCTTTTGGCTTCATACTTTTTGGCGGTGCACGGCATTATAGATACAACCACAATCTTTCTTGGGTCAATTCCCATCTTCTGCGCGTAATAACTTTTTGCAAGCGCGCCGAACATCTGCTGCGGCGATTTGCATGTGGAAAGGTGCGCAAGCTGTTCAGGATAAAAGTGTTCAAAGAATTTTATCCATCCCGGCGAGCATGATGTCATCATAGGCAGAGTGCCGCCTTTTGTAAGCCTTTTAATAAGCTCGTGCCCTTCTTCCATAATTGTCAGGTCAGCGGCAAAGTCCGTATCAAACACATTGTTAAAACCAAGCCTGCGTAATGCTGAAACCATCTGCCCTGTTACAAGGGCGCCTTCGCCCATTCCCATTGCTTCGCCGATTCCCACCCTGATAGCCGGGGCAGTCTGCACCACCACAACTTTTTCCGGATCCTGCAGTTCTTTCCATACAGCCCTTGTATCGTCCCTTTCTACTATAGCGCCGGTGGGGCATACAATGGCGCACTGTCCGCAGTTTGTGCAGGCGATATTGCCAAGACCCTTTTCCATATACGTGGATATCTTTGTCTTAATACCCCTTTTTGAAAAATCAATCGCGTAAACCGTCTGCATTTCAGAACATACCGCCACGCACCTTCCGCAAAGTATGCATTTATTCGGATCCCTGATTAAAGACGGCGATGTTTCATCCAAAGGTTCATCACACTTTGTTTTTACAAACCTGCTTGTTCCGTCAATTCCCAAAATATAAGACATTGCCTGAAGCTCGCAGTTGCCGTTTCTGGCGCAGTTTAAACAATCCGTGGGATGATTCGCAAGAATCAATTCCAGATTTGTACGCCTTGCTTCCATTACCTTAGGGCTGGATGTCATAATATCCATTCCTTCTGTTATCTCCGTGCAGCATGACCTTATAAGAGATTTTGCCCCTTTTACTTCCACCACGCAGATACCGCACGACGCGTTTTTAGAGACATCTTCCAGGTAACATAAAGTCGGGATATCAATACCCAGCGCTTTACAGGCTTTGACAATTGTCAGGCCTTTTTCCGCTTTATAATCTTTGCCGTTTACTTTAATTGATATTTTGTTGTTTTCCATGGCCGGCCTCCTTATTGTTTCTGGCACGACTTAACGTCGCACCTTAAGCAGCGTACTGCTTCTCGTTTTGCCTGTTCGCCCGAATATCCGGAGAGTATTTCCTGAAAATTTCTTACCCTTTCTTTAGCCGGAACTTTCTTTGTTTTGGTGTTCCTGCCGCCTTCCGGTTTTAACGGGACTTCATTTTTGTATTCAAACTTTCTAAACAGTTTATCAAACCTGTTCTCGCCCATAAGCGCAAAATCAATCGCGCCAGCCGCTGTTTTTGCCGTGCCCATTGCTTCTGCCGCGGTTGCCGGCCCTGTTACCGCGTCGCCGCCCGCGAACACTTTTGTATTCGCCGTCTTATAACTGAACGGGTCAACTTTTAAAGTACCGTCTTTGTTTATTTCCACGCCCAGTTCTTTTGCAAGGGCGGGGTCAACTTTTTCGCCCACGGCAAGTATCACTGTGTCGCATTTTATTATCTCTGTTTCACCTGTAGCCACAGGCTTGCGGCGGCCTGACCTGTCTATACCGCCAAGCTTCATTATCTCCACTTCAAGGCCTTTTACTGTTTTACCCGGCCCTTCTATAACAGCTTTGGGCCCTGACAGAAGTTTAAATTTAATGTTTTCCGCTTCCGCGTCTTCTATTTCATGGATGTTAGCGGGCATTTCGTTTCTGTCCCTTCTGTAAACTATTGTGACATCCGCGCCAAGCCTTAAGGCTGTCCTTGCCGCGTCTATTGCCACGTTTCCGGCGCCTATAACCGCCACTTTTTTTCCCACTTTAACTTTTTTACCCTGCGCGAAATTTTCCAGAAAACGGTATCCCGGAATAACACCGTTTAATTTAACTCCCGGTATATCAAGATCCGACTCTTTCTGCGCGCCAAAAGCCATATACACAATGTCATTTGATTTAAGCAGCGCTTTTGTGGAAATGTCTTTGCCTATCAGGGTGTTCATTACAAATTTAACTCCGAATTTTTTCAGCATTTCTATCTCTTTCTGAAGTATATCTTTGGGCAGCCTGTACGCGGGTATGCCGTACTGAAGAATTCCGCCGGGTTCTTTATGCGGGTCGTATACAGTGACTGAATGGCCAAGCCTTGCAAGATAGTACGCAAGCGTAATACCGGCCGGCCCCGCGCCCGCTATTGCCACTTTTTTTCCTGTCTTTGGCAGCATTTCTTTTATAAGCTTCGCGTATATCTGTTTTTCTTTTCCCATTTTATACATTGTATCCGCAAGGTAACGGTGTATTTCGCCCTGTGCTACCGATTCATCAACAGATTCCCTGCGGCATCTCATCTGGCAGTGGAAATGGCATATTCTGCCCATTGTTCCGGGCAGCGGATTGTCGCGCAGCGTGGATTCAAAAGCTTCTTCAAGCCTTCCTTCTTTTAACATCTGCAGGTACGCGGGTATGTTCATATGAAGAGGGCAGCTGTTTTCGCAAAGCGCCATGAAAAGGTCTTCACATACTCCCGCGTTGCATCTGCTTTCAATGATATGCGATATATACTCGTTTTTAAAATACCTAAGCGTTGTCAGAACCGGATTCGCGCTTGTCTGTCCAAGCCCGCACAGCGATGAATCTTTTATTACATAAGCAAGCCTTTCAAGCGTTTCCAGATCTTCCAGTTTTCCTTTTCCCCTTGTTATCCTGTTAAGAATATTCAAAAGCTGCGACAAGCCTTCCCTGCAAGCTGTGCATTTTCCGCACGATTCAGATGAAGTAAATTCCACAAAATACCTTGCCACATCAACCATGCAGTTGTCCTGGTCCATTACCACCATTCCGCCCGACCCCATAATGGCGCCGATGGAAGCAAGCGATTCATAATCCACGGGCGTATTGAAAAGTTCAACAGGAATACATCCGCCCGAAGGGCCGCCTGTCTGAACCGCTTTTATTTTTTTATTTTTTCCCGCGCCTTCGCCCATCTGATAAATAATACTTTCAAGCGGAGTGCCCAGAGGCAGTTCCACAAGGCCGGTATTTTTAATTTTTCCGACAAGCGAGAATACTTTGGTTCCGGATGATTTGTCCGTGCCGGTTTTCGCGAAGAAATCACCGCCCCTGTTAATGATAAGCGGGATATTGCACCACGACTCCACGTTATTGATGCTGGTGGGTTTTCCCCAAAGGCCTTTCTGCGCCGGAAACGGCGGCCTTGGTTTGGACCTGCCCGCCTTTCCTTCTATTGATGACATAAGCGCGGTTTCTTCGCCGCATACAAAAGCGCCGGCGCCTTCCACGTATTCAAGGTCAAAAGAGAATTTTGTACCGAATATATTGTCCCCCATAATGCCAAGCGCTTTACACTGTTTAACCGCCGCTTTTAACCTTTCAACAGCCAGCGGATATTCAGCCCTGATATACACAACGCCCTTGGACGCGCCCATAACGTATGCGCCTATAATCATGCCTTCAATAAGGGCATGAGGGTCGCTCTCTATTTCATTTCTGTTCATATAAGCGCCCGGATCGCCTTCGTCGGCGTTACATATAATGTATTTTTCTTCCGCCTGCACATTTTTCATTATTTCCCATTTTTTAGCTACCGGGAAACCCGCGCCGCCGCGGCCGCGCAGCTTTGATTTTCTTACTTCATCAAGTACTGTGTCAGGCGTCATCTTTGTAAGAGCGTTAAACAGCGCCTGATATCCGCCTACCGCGATGTATTCTTCTATGTCGGCAGGATTTATTATTCCCGCGTCGCGGAGCACCATCTTTTTCTGCCCTTTAAAAAACGGAATTTCATCCCATGCCGGCACTTCCATAAGGTCTTTTCCGTATTCTATTTTTGACGTTAAAAAATCCCACTCTTCAATTTTACACAGCGCTTTTTTAACCGGCATATTTCCCTTTGCCAAGCTGTCCACAATTGAAGGTACATCCTTTAATGTAACTTTGCTTAGTATTACCAGCGGCATCCCCGGTATATAAACATTTACAAGCGGTTCCGCGGCACAGAATCCAAAACACCCGGTCTGGTTTAATCTAACAGGTACCTTTTTTTTGCCTATCGCGCCCGCAAAAGCTTCAAAAAGCTTATCCGCGTCGTTTCCAATACCGCACGTTCCCATTCCCACAGATATCATGGGGGTGTTAGGCTGTATCTTTTTCATTCCGGCGGCTTTGACCGCGTTAAGAGAATTGATGTCTGTTATTTTCATTTTTTAGCTCCTTTCGCGGTTTTTTCTATAAGCCTGGAAAGCTGAGAATTGGAGACGTTGCTGTAAATTATGCCGTCTATTGATACCACAGGGGCAAGCGCGCACTGTCCAAAACACGCAACTGTCCTTACCGTAAATTTATTGTCATCCGTGGTAAATGAAGGTTCTCCGCCTTCAAGTTTATCAGCACATCCAAAACGCGACGCAAGGTCGTCAAGAAGGCTTTTAGAGCCTTTTGTATGGCATGCGGTTCCCCTGCAGACGATTATAGTGTGGTCTCCCTGCGGCTGCATATTAAAGAAAGAATAAAATGTTATTACACTGTAAAGCCTTGATAATGGAACTCCTGTTTTTAACGCGATGTAATTTAAAACCTCTTCGGGAAGGTATTTGTACTTTACCGCTTCCTGTGCCTGTTCCAGAATACCAAGCAGCTTCCCCTGTTTACCCTCGTAACTTGCGATGATTGCGTCTAATTTCTTTGGGTCAATAAAATCACTTAATTTTTTCTTTTCTTTTAAACCCGTTTTACCCTGGCTCATCAATGCCTCCTTGTGCAAAATAGTATATTATTCTACATTAATCGCTATATATATTTTAAAAAAACTATAACGTTGTATTATTTTTCACAAGAAAACAAACAATTTAAATTTCAAGACTATATATCATATTATGAAATGAGTTTAACATATAAGAAATAAATTTGTCAATGATTTTTTGCGTTCAGCTATGCGAAACACATTTAATGCTTATAAAACAGGCATAAAAAGGTTATAAATGTACCTTTTTTTGAATTTAGTGTGTGATTTTTTAGGCTGGTTTGTTGCTGTATTTCTGTGTCATGTTTCCAAGCTTCTTAGCTTCTGCTCTTGCACATTTCTAAGTCTTTGTATTTTCGTCCCTCCAAACTGCTGCCTTTTCTTCCGCTTCTGCTTAACTGCTTTATGCTTATCTGTTTTTATATCTAACCAAGCCTCCAAGCATCTAAGCATCCAAGCCTCTAATTCACGCGCTTTCCCGCTTCACTAACTCCGGCTTAAATACCCTTTTTTCCGGAGCCATAAGTATTTTCCCGACGTCAATAGTTGCCATCATGTACGCGTTTACCGCCATTTCTTCAATTGGCTGCCTTATTGTGGTAAGAGCGGGTTTGCATGTCTTAGCCGCGTCTATGTCGTCATAACCCACAAGCGCGATAGTTTCAGGAATGGCCATTTTAAGTTCTCTTATTGATTTCAATATGCCCATGGCGCACATATCACCCGCGGCACAGAAAACCGCGTCCGGCTGAATTCCGTCTTTAATAAATTTCTGCATCGCTTCAGTGCCTTCACTATATGAATAACTTATCACTTCAGCAAGATATTTAGGATTAAATTCAACACCGCTTTCTTTTAACGCCTGCATAAAACCCGCAAAACGTTTTTTAGCATTAAAACCGCCTTCCACATTCATACGGCCGGAAACTATTGCAATATCCTTTCTTCCCTGTTTGGCAAGATAGGCGCCCGCAATGTACCCGCCCGCCATATTATCCGTGGTAACCGTGGACGCGCCTTCACATTCGGCGTCAATAAGAATAACAGGAACATTTTTCGCTTTATACTGCGCCACTATCGCGGCGGGCACATCAATGCTTACGCCGATTAAAGCGGACGGCTTAATTTTATCAAGTGCTTTTAAAAGTTTGTCATTACCGTCAGCCATTCCATACGTCTGAAGCCTGGTTATATTCTGACCGGGCTTCACGCATTTGGTTATATAGTTTAATACCTGTGAAGGAAAAGTATGCGCAAAATTTGCCGCCGCAACCGCAATTACCGAATCTTCAGCCATTTACTCTCCGCCTTCAGTTTTTATCTGTTATAATTATTTTAAAATTGTTTCTTTGATGTAATTGTCTATTCCCTTCGCCGCTTTTTTCCCCGCTCCCATTGCCGCAATTACGGTTGATGAACCCGTGGAAATATCACCGCCGGCAAATATTCCCGGAAGCGAAGTAGCCCCTGTTTCCGCGTCAGCTTCAATGTATCCCCACTTATTAAGCTTAAGCCCCGCGATATCAGATGTCATAAGCTTGTTGGCTTTGGTGCCAAGCGCGGATATTACCGTATCCACCTCTATTTCAAAATCAGAACCGGCAACAGCCACAGGTTTTCTTCTGCCGGATTCATCCGGTTCGCCAAGCTCCATCTTAATGCATTTTAAAGATTTCACCCAGCCCTGCTCATTTTCCATCACAGCTATCGGATTAGTCAAAAGCTTAAAAATAATGCCTTCTTCTTTTGCGCGTTCTTTTTCTTCTATCCTTGCAGGCATTTCATCTTCTGACCGCCTGTAAACTATGTAAACTTCTTCAACACCCGGAAGCCTGCGCGACCATCTTGCCGCGTCCATTGCCACGTTACCGGCGCCAACTACCGCCACTTTTTTTCCAAGCTTAACGGGTGTGTCATATTCAGGAAACCTGTATGCTTTCATCGCGTTGATTCTGGTTAAAAATTCATTTGCCGAATATACGCCTTTGGCCTGTTCGCCGGGTATCCCAAGAAACATGGGCGTTCCCGCGCCCACCCCTATAAACAGGGCTTTGTATCCAAGTTTAAATAAATCATCAACCGTATAAGATTTTCCCACTGCCACATTAAGCTTAAATTCAACGCCCAGGCTTTTTAAATAATCAACTTCCCCCTGAACAATTGTTTTAGGCAGGCGAAATTCCGGAATGCCGTAAATTAAAACGCCGCCGGCAAGATGCATGGCTTCAAATACAACGGGAGAATAACCCATTTTTGCAAGGTCCCCTGCAACTGTCAGTCCGGCCGGCCCCGCGCCTGCAATGGCTATTTTAACTTGATTACCATCTTTATCCTTAATTTTATTAATTGCCGCGGGCGCGGGTTTTGTATTCTGTGTTTCCCAGTCTGCCGCAAAACGTTCCAGCGCGCCTATGTTAATGGGATTTTTTGTCTTTTGCATCACACATGCAAGTTCGCACTGCTCTTCCTGAGGGCATACCCTTCCGCATACAGCAGGCAGGCTGGAATCTATTTTTATAGTGTCAATTGCGCCTTTAAAATCTTTTATTGTAATCTGCCTGATAAATTCCTTAATATTTATGTTTACCGGGCACCCTGAAATACAGGTTGGGTTCTTGCACTGAAGGCAGCGGTTTGCCTCTTCAATTGCTTCTTCTTCATTATATCCAAAAGGTACTTCATTAAAATTCTTTATCCTGTCCGCGGATTCCTGCTGCCTTACTTTTATGCGCGGCCTTTTTGCCTTTGGAACATTATTTTCTGCCATCGAAAGCCTCCTTAATGCCTTTGTCAAGCCTGCAGTGGTGGTCTGCTGATGTCTTTTCTTCATCTTTATAAGCCGCAAGCCTGCTTGTAAGCTGGTCAAAATCCACTTTATGCCCGTCAAAGTCCGGCCCGTCAACGCACGCGAATTTAACTTCCCCGCCTACTGTTACCCTGCATCCGCCGCACATTCCGGTGGCATCCACCATCATTGCGTTTAAACTTACCACAGTGGGAACGCCGTACGTTTTAGTAAGTTCAGACACCGCTTTCATCATAACCACGGGGCCTACCGCCACTACAAGGTCCGGCCTGTTATCGCTTTCAATTAAATTTTTAAGGATATCAGTGACAAAACCTTTCTGGCCCGCGGAACCGTCATTTGTCGCCAGCAAAAGTTCATCAGAAACCGACTTCATTTCTTCTTCAAGTATCACAAGTTCTTTTGTCCTGTATCCTATAATAGAGAATACTTTATTCCCGTCCTCTTTTAACTGCCTTGCTATCGGGAATATGGCAGGCACACCCACTCCTCCGCCTACCACCGCCACTTTCCCGTATTTTTTAGAATGAAAATGCTTTCCAAACGGACCGGCCACCGCGTAAATATTATCGCCGACGTTTAACTTTCCAAGTTTCACTGTTGATAATCCTATTTCCTGGAAAATCATGTATAAGACCCCTGTTTCTTTATTCCAGTCATAAATCGTAAGCGGAATTCTTTCGCCTTTTTCATCCGGAATAACAACAAAAAAGTTACCCGCTTTTGCGTTAAAAACCACATCAGGCGCTTCAACCGCAAGCATTTTAATATCTTTAGTCAGTGCCTTTTTTTCAACAATTTTGTACATTAAAACCTCCCTATATATCGGATCAAATTATTGCCTGTTTTATATTAAGGGGGGCGCAGAACGCCCCCCTTAAGTTATAAAGCGTATGAAATACTAAACTACACCCTGCTCTATCATTGAATCCGCCACTTTCACGAATCCGGCTATGTTAGCGCCCATTACGTAGTTGCCGGGCTGGCCGTACTGTGTTGAAGCGTCAATGCACTGTTTGTGAATAGCAATCATAATATTGTGAAGCCTGACATCTACTTCTTCACGTGTCCATGAAAGCCTCAGCGAGTTCTGGCTCATTTCAAGCCCGGATGTTGCAACTCCGCCCGCGTTTGCGGCTTTTCCCGGCCCGTAAAGAATCTTGTTTGACAGATAAACTTCTATTGCTTCCGGCGTGGAAGGCATGTTTGCGCCTTCGCTTACAAGTTTGCAGCCATTGGCAATAAGAGCCTTCGCGTCATTTACATCCACTTCGTTCTGTGTGGCGCTTGGAAACGCGCAGTCCGCTTTAATTCCCCACGGCCTTTTGCCCGCGAAGAATTCGCATTTGTACTTATCAGCGTATTCTTTGATACGTCCGCGTTTTACATTCTTAAGTTCCATAACAAAAGCAAGTTTTTCCGGTGTGATTCCGTCTTTGTCGTAAATTGTGCCGTCTGAATCAGAAAGAGTTACGGCCTTTCCGCCAAGATCATTAATTTTTTCAATTGTGTACTGCGCCACGTTTCCGGAACCGGAAACAAGGCATGTCTTGCCTTTGATGGAATCATTTTTTGTCTTCATCATTTCTTCCGCAAAATATACGCAGCCGTATCCGGTTGCTTCAGGGCGTATTAAAGAGCCGCCCCATTTTAAGTTTTTACCTGTAAGCACGCCTGTGAATTCATTGGCAAGCCTTTTGTACTGTCCAAACATATAACCAATTTCACGTCCGCCTGTTCCAATGTCGCCCGCGGGAACGTCTGTATCCGGCCCAATGTGGCGGAAAAGTTCCGTCATAAAGGACTGTATGAAACGCATTACTTCATTATCCGATTTGCCTTTGGGATCAAAATCAGAACCGCCTTTGGCTCCGCCCATGGGCAAAGTGGTAAGCGAATTTTTAAATACCTATTCAAAACCTAAAAATTTAAGGATGGAAGCGTTTACTGAAGGATGTAAGCTGATTCCTCCTTTATATGGCCCAAGAGCGCTGTTAAACTGAAACCTGAAACCGCGGTTAACACGTACATTTCCTTTGTCATCAACCCATGGCACCCTGAATATTATCTGCCTTTCCGGCTCTACGATTCTTTCAAGTATGTTGTGTTCTTCATATTTCTTGTTCTTTGCAATTACGGGTTCCAGCGATTCAAGAACTTCCGTTACTGCCTGTAAAAATTCAGGTTCATTTGAATTGCGTTTTTTCACTGTTTCAATAACATTCTGTACGTATGACATTTGTTCCTCCTGCTTCATATTTAGATTAATTGTCTTTCGCGGCAGCAATGCCGCAGGCACACCGGTGTGCCGACTAAGATATTTTAGTACGCCCGCCTACACCTTTGTATACGGGAGTTTTTTTCAATCGGTAAATTATAACAAAATATCAAAAACATTCAAGGAAAGTTTACGGCGGGTACGGCAAAAGCGAGGGACGGAGGGACAGATGCACAGAGGGACGGAAGTAAGATCGTCGGCCCTCGCTTTTTCGCTCCGGTTTTCTTGCATTGGTAGCCGCACCCTTTTAGGGTGCGTGTCTTTTGTCTTAGTTTCTCGTTCCAGTTGAAGCGAGCCTGCGAAGCGGAAATCCCGGCAATGAAGCGAGCTTGCGAGCGAAAGAAGGCGGGATAGCCGCACCCTTTTAGGGTGCGTGTTTTTTATTTTAAAGACAAAACATAATCCGCGGGCTGAAGACCCGCGTCTACCAGGACAAAACGACGAAACTTTTAAATCTAAACCAACTGCCGCACCTTAAAAGGTGCGCCTACCAAACCTTTATTTAATATTTCGCTTATGCTTAATTGCTTATCTGCTTATAGTTTATACTTTAATCACTTCTGCATCTCGGAGGCAAGAAGGATAGCTTCGGCGATTTCTTTCATGCTCTTGCGGGAGTCCATTGACTTTTTATGTATGGCTTTGTGCGCCTGATCTTCCGTTAACTTTCCGTTTTTCATCAGAACGCCTTTGGCGCGTTCTATCAGCTTACGGGTTTCAAGCGCTTCTTTTGCCATTAACGCTTCTTCCTTTAGATTCATATTATCAATACTTATAGCTGCCTGGTTGGCAACCGCGCTTAATATGCTTATTTCTTCCGCCGTATATTTGTGTTTAACCACGGTGTAAACATCAATAACCCCTATAACCTTGCCGCGGACTTCCATAGGCACGGCAAGCATTGATTTCATGCCCTCTTTTTTCATTATTTCTTTATAAAAATACCTTGGTTCCGCCTGAATATCGTATACCGCTACCGGTTTTTTTGTCTGAACCGCATGTCCTGATATGCCTTCGCCCACTTTAAGCGGATTTTTATCCCTGTACTCTTTGCTTAGCGACTGCGTGGCTATTATTTTAAGCTCCTGCTTCTCTTCATCCACAAGCATTATAGAGCAGATTTTAGAATCCGTCATCTGCGCGGTTAATGTGGCCACAAGGTTAAGTATCTCTTCAAGATACTGGCCGGACACTATTGTCTTGCTTATTTTGGTAAGCGTCTCTATTTCCATGTTTTTTTCCGCGATAATCTTTTTAAGCTTCGCTATTTCATTATTTTTCTTTTTATCCGCGGAAGTTTCCTCTATTCCCTCTATTACTTTTTTACCTGCCATAGTTTTGTTTTCCTTTTGTGCTTTTTATAATATTTTTCGTTCCAAACTTTCTTACCGCAGTGCCGGATGGTGCGCCTTTAGGAACAGCGCCTTTAAATTTCGGCTGCCTGGGGGAAGAATTTACCCTCATTTTACGTTTACACCCTGAAGTTTTAACTGATTTTCTATCTGAACAAGGTCCATTACCCCGGCATTCCTGAAAAATTCATTCCCGTTTTCATCAAGAAATATAAACGCCGGTATCCTGTCAATATTATACTTCTTTGAAGCTTCGTAATCTTCCGGAATTCCAAGGTCATATTTTATCACCTTAACCTGCCCTTTATACTTTTTTTCCACCTGCGCGATGATGGGATTCATAAGGGTACAGGAACCGCAGTGCGCGTCAAATTTTTCTATTATAGTTACTTTATATTTTTCCGGCGCTTTTGAACACGCAAAAAAAGCCGCCGATAATACCGCCGCCATTAAACATACAAATACCATTTTATTTTTCATTATTATTCTCCTTTAACTGCCTGATTTCATTTTATAATCCGCTATCGCTTCTTTATATAACGCCAGCATCTTTTTTGCCATCGCGGATGATTCCCATTCTTTAGCGTGAAGCAGTGCTTCTTTTTTCTTCTGCGCGTAAAACTTTTTATCCGTAATCATCTTATTTACAGCGGCTACAAATTTATCAATTGACAGTTCGGTTAAAATGCCGCCTTTATTGCCTTCCATTACCTCTGCCACGCCCATCCTTTTCACCGCAACTACGGGAACTCCCGCGGAAAGCGCTTCCAGGATAACCAGGCCCTGCGTCTCTGTAACGGATGAAAAAACAAAAATATCCGCCAGCGACAGAATGTTCGGGCGCTGCAGGTCTGTATATGTACCAAGAAAAATAACGTGCTTTTCTATACCCATTACTTTCACAAGGTCTTTCAGTCGGGCTTCGTCGTACCCGCTGCCTGCCATTAACAGTTTTATATCCTTGTTTGTTTTAATAAGGCGTTTAAGCGCGTAAAAAAGAAAATCTATGTTTTTTTCTTTTTCAAGGCGCCCCATGTATAACAGGTTAACGCCTTTTTTTATCTGCGGATATTTTTCGCAGAATACACTGCATATTTTCTTCATGGGTTTTTTCATCTTAATGCCGGTCGGCACCACTTCTATGCGCTCCCTGACCTTATAATTTTCCAAAAGCGCCTTCATTCTTTTTGTCGGGGCTATTACAAGGTCCATTCTGTTGCAGTACCACCTGCTTATTCTGCGCGCCATACTTATGGAAATCATCTGCGGCACAAATTTAAGATAATGAACGTACGATTCAAAAAGCGTGTGATAAGTGTTAATTACCGGGCACCCCGTCTGCTTTGCCCAGAAAATGGCGCTTAAACCCAGCGCGAAAGGCGTCTGGGTATGAAAAACATCAAATTTTCTGGCCAGAATCTCTTTCTTTATCTTTTTACTCATGGACAGTGAAAACGGATTTGAAAGCCTGTCCTGAGGGTCAAAAAATATATGATGAGATTTAATCCTTATCACATATTTATTTTTATCTTTATAACCCGGAAAAAGGGGCGCTATAATGTAAACTTCATGCCCCATTTTCCTGTACTCTTCCGCGAAGTTGTCCATTGAAACGGAAACTCCGTTAATACGCGGAAAATACGTATCCGAAACCAGTGCTATTTTCATATTATAATTTTTCAACCTCTGTTTAATTAATCATTAAAATACCGGTCTGTTAAAGAACCTGTTATTTATTTCTTTTTTTTGTAACCGTCAATTGCCCTCTGGTAAAGCCCAAGCATTTTCTTTGCCATGGCTTCAGCAGACCATGCCTGAGCGTATTCAAAAGCTTCTTTCTTCTTTTCAGCGTATAACTGTTTATCATCAAGCATTTTAAAAACAGCCGCCGTAAATTCGTCCAGGTCGTGTTTTACAAGAAGCCCGCCTTTATTTCCCGCCATTACTTCAGCAACGCCCATTTCACCTACAGCCACAACAGGCGTACCTACCGCCATTGCTTCGGTTACCACAAGGCCCTGTGTCTCTGTAATTGAAGCGAAAGTGAAAAGGTCAGCCGCGGCATAGCAGTTAACCCAGTCCTGCGGTTCAAAATATCCAAGAAAAATTACGTTATCAATTACGCCTTCCGCTTTGGCCGCTTCGTGCACTTCTGCTTCTGCCGGCCCTTTTCCCGCAACTATTAATTTTACATCAGGCTTAACAGCCATTACCCTCTTTAACATTTTAAAGAGGAACGGAATATTTTTTTCATGCCCTATCCTGCCCATAAAGAGGAACAATATTGTTTCCGCGGAAATATTAAATTTTTTCCTGAAATCATCCCCGTGAAATATCTTAAACTTGTCCATTTTAATACCCGTGGGGTTAACTTCAACGGGTTTGGTGACACCGTACTGCACAAGCAGGTCTTTCATCTGCGTGGAAGGCGTGATGTTTAAATCCATCTTCTGGCTGTACCATTTGCTGATTCCTTTTGCCAGCCTTAAAGACATCCATCTTGGCATAAACCTGAAATAGTGAATGTATGATTCAAACAGCGTGTGATAAGTCTGAACAATCGGGCAGTCCATCTTCTTCGCCCATTTTATCGCCTCAATCCCAAGGGCAAAAGGGGTCTGCGTGTGGATAATGTCGTATTTTCTTTCAAGAATTTCTTTCTTAATTTTTATTCTGGCTGAAGGCAGATAAGGATTCGGCAGCCTGTCTTCCGGGTCAAAGAAAAGGTAATGTGATTTTATTCTTGTAACAAATTTTTCCATTGCTTCCGCGTCAGCAAGGTGGTCTGTCTTTCTGTGTGCCGGGAATTCAGGCGCCACAATGTGGGCTTCATGCCCAAGTTTTCTGAACTCATTTGCAAATGTATCAATTGACGTAACAACCCCGTTTACCCTTGGCCTGTATGTGTCTGTTACCATTAAAATTTTCATGCAATCCTCCTGTTATAGCGGGTTTAAAACCCTCTTATTGTTTTCTTTTTTCTTCCGTAATCTTTTCCCAAGCGTCCCTGATAAGGTGTTCAATATTGGGAAAATTGCCTATATGGTCGTGCCTGACCCCCCTTGAAAACCACTGCACAGCTTCGTTATTATTTCCAAGCAGCCTGTTTAATTCTCCGATAAGGTAAATAATTCCGGGTTCGCCTATCTTCTCCGGAATATAAGTCCCTTTTTCAAAGGTCTTAATATAGTATTCAAGCGCTTTTAGCATATATTCTTTTTCTTTATCCGTATTGCCGTCTTCCCTGTACATCCACGCTATATGCATATACAGGCCGGCTATTGTGTTGGGATTTTCCGGCTTAAAATGTTTGGCGTACGTCACCGCAAGAAGGTGTTTTTTTACCGCTTCTTCGGTGTTTGTTTCAAACGTCTCCGCGAAACGCACGTTCTTTTTTGCCGCTTTTACCGCAAGTGCTATCTGAATTACCTCTTTCTGATAGTCCAGCATAGCCTTGTCAAAATCGTCATTGCGCGCCGCAAAATTACATTCGGGGCACACGGTAACCGCGTATAACATCGGCTTTACATCTTCGTATGTCTTATGAAAATCCGTATCAATCCCTTTTACTTTAAGCGAAGACGCTTTAACCCTGGCCGTTTTAAAAGCCGCATCACAAGCCGGGCATTTAACCTCTTTAAGCCATAAATATCCGCTCATATTTTTATGTTATCCTTTAAAAAACTCTTCTATTCTGTTCAGCCCTTTTTCTATCTTTTCCATTGATGTAGCGTATGACATTCTGAAATGCACATCGCTTCCAAACGCCACGCCCGGCACCACAGCCACCTTGGCGGACGTTAAAAGCGCGTCAGCAAGGTTCATTGAATTTTCTATCTTTATACCGTTAAAAGTTTTTCCTACAAAACTGCTGAAATTCGGGAACACATAAAAAGCGCCTTCCGGTTCCACGCATGTAAGGCCCTGTATCGCGTTTACTCTCTGAAGGATATACTTTCTTCTTTTATCAAATTCCGCCACCATTTTGTTTACCACGGTAATATCAGTCTTTAACGCTTCAATCGCAGCCATCTGCGAAATAGTGGTAGGATTGGAAGTGGAATGCGACTGCATATTATCCATAGCTTTTACAAGTTCCATATCATCAGCGGCAATGTATCCTATTCTCCACCCTGTCATAGCGTGTGATTTGGAAACTCCGTTTACCACAACTGTTTTTGCCTTTGCCTCTTTTGAAAGCGAAGCAATGGAGATGTGTGTTTTACCGTTATAAAGGTTTTTCTCGTATATTTCATCGGATATCATAAGTATATTGTTTGCCAGGCAGATTTCAGCCAGTTTTTCAAGCGATGTTTTTGAAAGCACGCATCCGGTCGGGTTTGACGGCGAATTAATGATCATCATCTTTGTGTTTTTTGTTATCTTTGATTTTAAAAGTTCAAAATCAATCTCAAACTTTTTGGATTCATCAAGCTGTACAAGTACGGGAATTCCCTGCGCCATATTTACCATTTCCACATATGATACCCAGTAAGGTGAGAATATAATAACTTCATCCCCGGGATTTATTCCTGCCATAAAAATGTTAAACAGCGAATGTTTAGCGCCGCATGACACTATTATATTGGAAGGCTTGTATTCAAGTTTATTGTCTTCAAGAAGTTTTTTGGCAATCGGATTCTTTAAATCCGGCATTCCGGAAGAAGGAGTATATTTTGTTTTGTTGTCAACAATGGCTTTTATTCCGGCCACTTTGATATTATCAGGGGTGCTAAAATCAGGTTCCCCCGCTCCAAACCCGACAAGGTCAACCCCGTCAGCTATCATCTGTTTTGCTTTTGCGTCAATTGCCAGTGTTATTGAAGCCTGTACTTTCTTCATCCTGTCCGCAATCATCTTTACATCCTCCGATTTTATATATAAAATTTATGAGACTTAGAAATCTGTTATTTTTCTCAACTCTTTTATTCTGTCTTCAATTTTATCCATGCCCGCTTCCGCAAGGCGGTCTGTTCCAAACCCTTCCACGGTAAAAGAAGCCACCGTGTTGCCGTAAACCATGGCTTTTTTCAGCACCGCTTCATCTGTTTTATCCTGACCGGCAATGTGCCCGATAAAAGCGCCGGCGAAAGAGTCGCCCGCCCCTGTCGGGTCAATTACATTTTCCACCGGATATGACGGTATTGAAAAATACATTCCTTCAGGGCCTATGATAGAGGCTCCGTGTTCGCCTTTTTTTATTATTACGTACTTTGGCCCCAGTTTTCTTATTTCTCTGGCAGCCAGTAATAGATTGGGGGTTTTTGTAAACTGCCTTATTTCTGAATCATTCAAAACAACACAGGTTACCTTTGAAAATACCTCTGTCACTTCAGACCTTTTTATATCTATCCACAGGTTCATGGTATCACAAACCGAGAATTTAACGTTTTTCATCTGATTTAATACCTTAAGCTGAAGCGCGGGGTCTATATTTGCCAGAAAAAGATACGGCATATCTATATAAGAATCAGGCAGTACAGGGTCAAATTTTTCAAAGACATTCAATTCCGTGGTTATCGTATCCCTTGTATTCATATCAAGGTGGTAAACACCTTCCCAAAAAAATGATTTGCCTTTTTCCCGCTTAACTCCCGTTATATCAACACCCCTATTCTCTAACATTTTAAGGTGTTTTTCCTGAAAATCATCGCCAATTACCCCTACAATACCCGGTTTGGAAAATTTGCAGGCAGCCAAAGACGCGTATGTGCATGCCCCGCCCAATACACGCTCGCGGCGTTCAAAAGGTGTTGCAATTGTGTCATAAGCCATCGAACCCACAATAATTAAAGACATACTTCCTCCGTATAAATTCCACTATTTAAAACCATCCGCAAGGCATAAAAGTAACCTTTCAATTATACGATTTTATCATTATAAATATAGGAAAACAAGATAATTATCTCAAAAAGCACCTTAAGCTATAAGCAGATAAGCATTAGAGGAAGTCAGGTATTTGCGGTTAGCCATGGTAGACGCGGGTCTTTAGCCCGCGGCAGTTGCTCTTAATAACGCTCTTGTTCCGGCAGGCTCACCTTTTTAATACCAAGCCTATTATGAAATTGCTCGGTATTATTTGCGGCAGTTGGTTTTATAGGTTGTATTTAAATCAAAAACCACGCGCCTTAAAAGGCGCGGCTGCCTGATACTTTTAACTTAAATACAATGAAAAAGGGCTGTCAGCAGAAAAAGGTTTTAAACTTCCCTTTGCTGACAGCCCGTAAGTTTTTTTCTGGTAGGCCGGAACGGATTTGAACCGCCGACTTCCATCGTGTGAGGATGGCACTCTAACCAGCTGAGTTACCGGCCTACCTTGTATAATCTGATTATAGCCATAAACAACTTTATGTCAACGCATTAAACGCAAGCATAATTCCGTAAGTGTATTATTAAAAAAGAAATTTTATTATTCATGATATTTTAATATATATTCCGAAAAACTTAAGGGTATAATTTTTTAGGATTAATGTGGATTAGATACTGTTAAGAATTACTTTCAAAGCCTTTCAGGAATTTCTCTATAAGGCAGGCATTTTCATAAACTTCGCCAAGCACTTTTCTGTCGCCTGTTTTTGATTTTTCTATAAGGGTGGTTATCACTTCTTTTGCAGGGGTGGCTTCCATTGCTTCCGGCACCCTGAACGCGGAACATACCCTTAACATGCCGTTTTCCCACCTTATCTGATCCTCGGTTTTATCATCGTATGGAATATTTACTTTGTCATTATCCCTGTAAATTTCAAGCCATGTCTGAAGGTTTTCCGTGAATTCCTGAGTATCCATAGCCATCTCCGTCAGAATATAAAGTTCTTTTTCTTCAGTTTCCTGCCTGCGGCTGTCTCTTCTATATATTTCTTTATCTCTTTAACCATTTCAAATACAGCATCAATTCTGGAGCAGTCTTTTAAAGCTGAAAAAGAGACCGCTTTATTTAAAAACGCTTCAGCGGGAGTCCCCTTATATTCCGGGCTTATTCTAAGAACAGAAACAACCTTCAAAAGGTTCAACCCCTGTCTTTCATCAGTATAATTATAACGGAGCGTGCGGTTATTAAACTGAATATATACCGCTTCAAGCAGATTGACAGCTTCGTAGAATTCTTCTTTTGTCATCAAAACCTTCCCTAATACTTATTATATTCACGAATGTGTTATTTTAAGTATTTTGTTATATTAATTATATTATCTG